>JASFOV010000387.1:0-4971 GCA_050116355.1 Anaerolineae bacterium | reverse complement strand
GATTGGGCATCACCACGTCCAGGGTAATGGCGGTCAGATGGGGCGCCAGTCGCTGGGCGGTCTCGAGTGCCCGGCGCGATTCCCGCACGCCGGTGACCCGGTATCCCTCGCTTTCCAGGTAGCGCCTGAGCAGCGTGATGACCCCATCGTCGTCATCGATCGCTAGCACCAGGCTGCCATTGGCTTCCGTATCGGTGTCGGGTTGAGCCGGCGCTTGTTCTTGGATGGTCTCGTGGACTGGCAACGTGAAGGAGAAGGTGGAGCCCTGCCCTGGCTCGCTCTCGACCCAAATTTCACCACCGTGCAACTCCACAAACCTACGGCAGATGGCCAGGCCCAGACCGGTTCCGCCTGCGCGGCGGGTGACCGAGGGATCTACTTGCTGGAATGGCACAAACAGTTGTTGTTGCGCTGCTTGATCAATGCCGATCCCGGTGTCGCATACGCTGATGGTCACAAATTCGGAGTCTGCCTCTGCCTTGAGCAGGATGTGCCCCTCCTCGGTAAACTTGACCGCGTTCGATAGGAGGTTGATGAGGATCTGGCGTACGCGCTGGGCATCGGCTTGTACGTGGGGCAGGTCGTCGGCGATGTCGGTCTGCAGGTCGACCGGGCTGTCCTTCACCAGGGCGGTCGTGGTACTGATCGCCGTTTTGAAAATGGGGTCAAGATCGACCGCCTCAAGAGACATCTCCATCTTTCCGGCCTCAATCTTGGACATGTCCAGGATGCTGTTGATAAGGCTTAGCAGGTGCTGGCCGCTGTTATAGATAGACGTTAGGTCGGTCTCCTGAAACTCGTTCAGCGGCCCGTCGATGCCCTTGAGCATCACCCGCGAAAAGCCGATGATCGAGTTGAGAGGCGTGCGCAGTTCGTGGGACATGTTGGCCAGGAACTGCGTCTTCAGGCGGTCCAACTCGCGCAGCTGCTCCGCTGTTTCGACCAACTGCTGGTACGTCTGGGCGTTTTCGATGGCGATGGTCGCCTGGGTGGCAATGGTTGTCAGCAGCTCGACATCCTCGTCCGAGTAGGCGTTGGGCTGCCGGCTCTGGATCGACAGGATGCCATACACCCGTCCCCGAGCGCTCAGGGGGACGCCCAGATAGGTGCGGTTCGGCTCTTCGCTGACCGGCCGCGGTTGGTATGGAACCCTGGCCGGCATGGCCCGCGTATCGACCACGTGCAGCGCACGGCCTGTCTCCAGTACGTGTCCGGTCAGACCGGGTTCCTGCTGGATATGCACCGGCGGCAGGTGGATGGGACCTTCGGGCCCGTTCAGCAGGGGGAATTCGATCGTGCCGGCGTCTTTGTCGTAGAACGCTACGTAGAACGTATCGACGTCAAATGCTTGGCTACACTGCTCGTACAGGCTCTCGAGTACCCGCTCCAGTTCCAGGCCGGAGGCCAGATCGAGGCCGATGCGGTTCAGCGTCGACATCTGGTCGGCCCGCCGCTGGGCCTCGGTGAACAGCCGCGCATTCTCCAGGGCTAGCCCCAGCTGGTCGCTGATGGCCTCCACCAAGGCGATGTCGTCAGCTGTCCAACGGCGCTCCCTATCTTCCTCGATCAGGTTCAGTGCGCCAATGACTTGATCGCGGTACTTGATGGGCGCAGCTAAGCTGGCCCGGCGTGATCCGTTGCCCTGGCCGGTCTGCGTCCCTGCGGATTGCGGCGAGGCGGTGATCTGCCCCTGGGATAGAGCGGTGAGCAGTTCCGGTGGCACATCCGCTCGGGCGGTGGGGCGACCGCTTCGGCGGTACTCGTAGGTCAGATCCTCAGGGGCCGTGGATATCGTGGACCATTCGCGTTCCACATACAGGCGGTGGAGCTTCCGGACCTCTTCCAGGGCCTGTTGGGTTTCCTCAAAGCGGCGGGCATTCTCGATGGCGATGGCGATCTGATCGGCCAGCAGCGTCAGCAGCGCCACATCCTCATTGTCGTACGCGCCGGACTCGCGGCTCTGTACATCCAGCGCGCCGATGATCCGGCTGCCAATCTGCAGGGGCAGGGCCATCTCTGAGCGGGTGCCGCGCAGCTCGGGTGTGTCAAAGTAGACGGCATCCTGGCCGACGTCCAAGGCGATACGGGGTTGGCCGGTCGATGTCACAAACCCGACGATGCCCGTCTCGCCTACTTTGAGCCGGTGCCCCCGTTGCAGCATCTGCTGCCCGCCCTGACTGTTGGCTGCTCGCAGGACAGCGTACTCGCCTGGAGCGTCGAGCAAAAAGATGCCGACATGGTACCAGTCAAATCGCTGGCTGACTAACTGCGTCACTTGGGGTAGCAGTTCATCTAGATCGCGCACCGAAGTAATGGCTCGGGCGACTTCAGCACTAGCTTGGAGCTGGGTCGCACGTCGTTGCATCTGTTCCGATGCGGACGCCAGCTCACGAGTCCGTTCCTCCACCCGGCCCTCCATCTCCTGGGCCCAGTGCTCAAGTTTCTGGTGGGACTGCTGCAGGTTGGCGCTCATCTGGTTGAAGGCTTGGGCCAGGCTACCAATCTCATCCTGGCTGTCGATCTCAATGCGGTGGTCCAAGTTGCCCTGGCCGATGATCTCGGCCCCTTCGCGCAGTTCTACGACAGGCCGGGTGAGAACACGTCCGGCGAGCACGCCTGCGGTACCCGCCACCGCTAGGGTGACCACGACCAGGGCCAAGGCGAACAACAGCAGCCGGCGGATGTCGGCAAAGGCGAGGCTAGTCGGGGACTCGACGACCAGTGTCCAGTTTGTGCCTTCCACTGGCTCCCAAGCGCCGACCACCTCTACCCCTGCCAGGCCCGAATAGGTCGCGACCCCTTGTGGTTGGTCTAACCCTGCCTGCTGTATGGGTTGCAGATGATCCATAGGCGCGTCGCGCTGGGCCACGTGCTGGTCATTTCGGATGACAATGTAGCCTTCACCATCCGCGGCATAGACCTGCGTCTCCCCTGGCAGGCCGGGGCCAGTGATGACTGGCCACAACGCCTTGTCCAGGTTGATCGCACTCCACAACAGGCCGGTAATCCGTCCGGGTATATCCCTCATCGGCACCGCCAGGTCCAGCGTCGAGACGGTGCCCGGCGAGATGTACACCTCGCCCCGGTATTCCTGGTTCTGCATGACCGTGTCGTAGGCGTTGGCCCGTACTTCGGATGCCCAGGCATCCAGCGACATCAGGCGAATGGAGGTCCGCCCTGCTACTGGCTGTCCCTCCTCATCTAGGAGCAGGACTTCGTCCAGGGCGCCAAAGGTTTCACCGCTCTGTCCAAAGTTCTGATAAGCGTACAGGGTATCAACCAGGACCTGCTGGTCGCGCTCGCTGAGCCTCTGCCAATCAGAGGTGCGTGCTACAACATCAAGCGCTTGTTGTATCTCTCCCAAGGTCAAACTCACCTGTCTGGCCTGTTGCCGGGCCAGGTTCTGCTGCTGGGCCAGGATGTCGCCCCGTCGAACGTAGTAGCTGAGGCCCAGTAGCGCCAGGCTCAAGATCAAGACCGGCACCAACGCTAGCGCGACGGTGAATACGATCGTCTTGGCCCGCAGGCTACGTCTCATCTTCTGCCTCCTGACTCTCAGAATCATGCGCGCTATCGGAGCCGTTGGAGGATCCGTTCGAGCCGGTGCCTTGAGCTGGCGGATCTGGGCTCAGGCGAACCATCGCCCGTGACGTACCCAGCGCCTGTCCCAGCTCAACTGCTGCGGTTTCGATGATGTGGTGGATATCGGTCGAGGCTCGCAGCTTGGCGGTGATGTCGCTCACCAGCCGTTCTCGTTCGGCATGGCGCCGGGAATCAGCAAAGAGACGGGCGGTCTCTAGAGTCTGGGCCAGCTGTTCACTGATCGCTTCTATGAGGGCGATGTCGTCCTCGCCCCAATACCTGTCGCCGTCGGGGGCCTCGACACCGAGTATGCCCAGTGTCTGACCGCGCAATTGAATCGGGATCGCCAGGCCGGTCCGTGTCTCACCGGATCCGTCCTGGACGACACTGGGCCTTCCGCGGCTCAAGGCCTGCTCGATCTCGGGCCGCCGCAGTTCCCGAACAGGGATGATGTCCTCCGTCTGCTGGCTGTCGTATAGGAACTCGCTTTGGCGCAGCGCTTCCTGCTGCCGTAGATGCTCCTGCCAGCTCTGACGGAGATAGCTGCGGTGGGCGGTTTGTACCTCCTCCAGCGCCGCTTGGGTCTCCTCAAACAGCCGCGCGTTCTGCACCGCGTTGGCCACGGCGCTGGCAATAGCCGTGAATAGCTCCAAGTCGCCTTCGCTATATCGATAGGGCCTCGAGTAGCTCTGGACGGCCATGGCGCCTATCACCTCGTCGCCGAGCATCAGCGGGACACCCATCCACGATCGGGCGGTTTGGCCCACCATCTTGATCCCTAGTTCTTCGAGTCGCGCTTCTACCTCGTCTTTGATGAGCAGGCTCTGGGCATTGCGGATGACATAGCCGGTCAACCCTTCGTCGACGGAAATCGCTTTGATCTCGCGGTCTATCTCCGACTCGGTGGCTACAAAGGGCAGGTCGATCACCTCCCTTTCTTTGTCATACAGGCCCACGTAAAAGTTGGTGGTGTCGATCAGTCGCGATACCTGTTGGAAGGCCTCGTCGAGCACCTCGTCCACTGTCAAGCGGGCGGTGAGCGCCTGGCCCAGCTCATTGATCACCGCCATCGCCGCGGCGCGTTCCTCGGTCTCCCTGAGCAGACGAGCGTTGGTGACGCCGACACTCATCTGCTCGCTGATCGCTTCTAGGAGCGATATCTCCCGTTGGTCGAGGACGCGGGTTGAACGATGGAAGAAACAGATGGTTCCAATCCGTTCGCCCAAGTAGACCAGGGGAACACCGACATAGGCGGTCAAGCCACTTCGAATCACGCCCATGACATCGACGGGGGCTCCCAGTCGCACGTCGGCGATGGCCACCGTTTCCCCTCGCTGGAACACATACTCGCACAGTGTGTCTTCTAGCCCGTCCTGGCCTAACTTGTGG
>JASFOV010000386.1:0-4998 GCA_050116355.1 Anaerolineae bacterium | reverse complement strand
GAAAGACACGTTCTATGGGTTGGCCCGCCTTGGGAATCGCCGACTCTCCGTACACGCATCGCGACCCTACGCTACTCCCCCCGGAACCATGTGGCTCCCGCAACTCGGCTACGAGGGTTACATCTTCCAGCGTGGACGGTAGAATCCGGCCGTTGATGGCCAGTACGCGCCCGGCCTCCAGGATTGCCTGTTCGAAGCTGCCGCTGATCGCAGCCAGGGCCGTGATCAGTAGGTTGCCAAAACTGTGTCCATTGAGGCTATCGCCCTGCCCAAAGCGATACTGGAAGAGTTGGGTGATCAATGCTTCGTCGTCGGCCAGGGCGGCGATGCAGTTCCGAAAGTCGCCAGGGGGCAACACCCCCAACTCGCGGCGCAATCGCCCCGACGAGCCGCCGTCATCGGCTACGGTGACGATGGCCGTGATGTGGGGCGTGTGGACCTTGAGGCCGCGCAAAAGGGCCGATAGCCCTGTGCCGCCGCCGATGGCCACCACCTTGGGGGCTTGGCTCACTCCGTTATCTCTCCTACTTGTGCGCATTTCTTAACCTGCGTGCCCATTATAGCCTATCTCCTTGCTTTCGTCAATCCTTCTCTCCATGGCGATTGCGGTTGCAACGACGTTTGCATTGTCTCGCGCCCAGCCTCAGACCGATACCCGCTATCATCAGTTCGCGAGTGGCTTGGTTGGAAAAGCCCTGCCACCTATTGCCAGGTTGTTCCCTTTTGTGATATACTGGGTGGCGCGGGTAGGGACCATTGCCCACACAGCCCCTGGTTGCCGCATCAACAGGCTCCTGGGGCTGCTGCCAATGGCCATCCCTGCTGGCAAGTGCTGAGCCGGGAGTGGCGTCCTGGCGGTGACCCTAAATTGGTGAGGGGGAAGTGATGGGAACCGGACGTTTCGAAAAGGAAGCCCTGACGTTCGATGACGTATTGCTGGTGCCGGGCCGGTCCAGTGTGGTGCCTGCCGAGGTAGATCTCAGTGTGGCGTTGGCGCCGGGGGTCCATTTGAACATCCCTGTGCTGTCGGCGGCGATGGATACCGTCACCGAGGCACGGTTGGCCATCGCCCTAGCGCGAGAGGGCGGAGCTGGCGTGTTGCATCGTAACCTGCCCACCGGGCAGCAGGCCGAGGAGGCGGACAAGGTCAAGCGCAGCGAGTCGGGCATGATCGTTGATCCCATCACGCTGCCGCCGCAAGCCACGGTGGGCGATGCCGAAGCGATCATGAGCAAGTACCACATCTCCGGTGTGCCCATCACCCAGGATGGCAACCAATTGGTCGGCATCCTGACCAACCGCGATATCCGCTTCGTGGCAGACATGTCCCTGCCCATCCATCGTCTGATGACGCCCACCGAGCGGCTGATCACAGCGACAGTGGGCACGACATTGGATGATGCCGTCCATATTTTGCAGGAGCATCGCATCGAAAAACTACCGCTGGTGGACGACGCCGGGGTGATCAAAGGCTTGATCACCGTCAAAGATATCATGAAGAAGCGTGACTATCCGGCGCGAGCCACCGACAGCCAGGGGCGGCTTCTGTGCGGCGCGGCCATCGGTGTCGGCGATGCGGCGCTGGTGCGCCTGGCGGCTTTGGTCCAGAAGGGAGTCGACTTTGTGGTCATCGACACCGCGCACGGGCACACAGAGGCGGTGTTGGGCACCGTTGAGCGTGCCAAGTCGAACTATCCCGGCTTGCCCGTGGTGGCCGGCAACGTGGTGACGGCTGACGGCACACGCGATCTCATCGCTGCAGGGGCGGACGTAGTCAAGGTTGGCGTGGGCGCTGGTTCGATCTGTACCACCCGGGTCGTGACCGGCGCGGGGATGCCCCAGATCACGGCCATCCAGGCCTGCGCCGACGAAGCGCACCGGCAGGGCGTGACCGTCGTCGCCGATGGTGGAATCAAGTACTCCGGCGATATCGTCAAAGCCTTGGCCGCTGGAGCCGATGCAGTGATGCTTGGCAGCCTGCTGGCCGGCCTGAAGGAATCGCCGGGCGAGATGATCATCTATGAGGGCCGGCGCTTCAAAGAGTATCGCGGGATGGGATCGCTGGGGGCCATGAAAGGCCTGGCGCGAGATCGGTATTCCAGTGGCCAACAAGTGGGCAAGCATGTCCCCGAAGGGATCGAGGGCCAGGTGCCCTACAAGGGGGAACTGGCCGACTATATCTTTCAGCTCATGGGTGGCTTGCGATCGGGGATGGGCTATGTGGGTGCCCATAGCCTGGCGGAGTTGCGCGCCAAGGCCGACTTTGTGCGGATCAGCCATGCCGGCCTGATAGAGAGCCATCCGCACAGTGTCTTTATCACCAAAGAGGCGCCCAACTATCCCACGAGCCCTCAGTAGCTGAGCACGCGACCCGGCTCGAACCCGACTCCGGGTCGTTTCTGGTAGGAATCTATGTCCGACCTCGATCAAGTGGTCTCGACCGTTGCTTCTTCAAAAAAGTACCGGACGGTTTGTCCGGATACCATTCGCCGCATCGCTCAGGCCGAATTGGCCAGCCACCATAGTATCAAGGTGGCCACCAAGGCCACCAAACGGCGGCTGCACCAGGTCTACGGGGCGTTCGAGACCGGTTCGGATCTGGAGGTCGCCTACCAGCGCCTGGAGGATGCTTACCGGACTGGCCAGACCGGACCTGTACAGGCAGTATGCCGCCAACTCTTGGCCGGTCACAGCTCTACACGCGAGCGCCTGTCCGTTCTCGAACAATTCTACCCCGAGATCTGGACCATCACTGGACACCCCGCTTCTATCCTCGATGTGGGTTGTGGCCTGAACCCACTCGCCTGGCCCTGGATGGATCTGCCACCCAGTGTCCGGTACATAGCCCTGGACATCGACCGCGCTCGCGTTTCGTTCCTCAACCGCTACCTAAAGTTGGCCGGACTGGAACCTGCAGCCCGCTGCCAGGATGTGCTGGCCCATGCGCCCGCGGATGAGGTCGATGTAGCCCTGCTCCTCAAGATGAGTCCAACCCTCGAGCGCCAGCAAGCGGGAGCTACGCTGGATTTGATCGGCCGGCTGCGGTCGCGGTTCGTCGTCGTCAGCTATGCCGTCCGTAGCCTGGGTGGCCGGGAGAAAGGCATGGTCGACCACTATCGCCGGCAATTCTCGACGTGGGCCGCGGAACGGAACTGGCCAGTAGAGACGCGGGGATTCGAAAGTGAGTTGGTCTTTGTTGTCCTCCATCAAGCCTCTGCGGGTCACAGGACCATAGTCCATGGGTAAGCTCTATATCGTCGGCACGCCCATCGGCAACTTGGAGGATATCAGCCTCCGGGCGCTGCGCGTTCTGCGCGAAGCAAGGCTCATCGCCTCGGAGAACCCCTCGCGCACACAGCGGTTACTGGCTCGCTACGACATTCGCACACCGATGAAGCGCTACACTGACGCGTACGATCGGAAGAAACAGCAGCGGATGGACGCGGTGCTGGCTGCGCTGCAAGAGGGGGATGTGGCCCTGGTCACAGAGGCGGGCATGCCCGGCTTGGCCGACCCTGGCTACGAACTGATCGGCGCCGCGCTGGAGCGTGGTGTGACGGTCGAGCCGGTTCCTGGCCCTACGGCGCTGGGGGCGGCGCTGATGGTCGCCGGCTTGCCGATAGAACGCTTTGTCTTTGTTGGATTCCTGCCGCGGAGCGGGGCGGCCCGGCGCAAACTGCTGGCCTCGCTTCAAGATCATCCCCTGTCGCTGGTGGCCTACGAGGCGCCGCACCGGCTTCTGGATTCTCTATCTGATCTGGACCGTCTATTTGGCGACCGGCCGGTGGCTGTCGCCTGCGAACTGACCAAGCTCTACGAGGAGGTGCAGCGCGGTACCCCCGCGGAACTGTTGGCCCATTTTCGCAGCAACAAGCCCCGCGGCGAGTTCACCCTGGTCGTCGCCGCGGCGGAGGAGAGGGTATGACCATTCCGACTGTCTTGGATACTGCCCATGGCCCCCTGAATCTTCCCGCCTTTTTCCCCGATGCAACGCGGGCTGTAGTGCGCACGGTCGACAGCCGCGATCTGGAGGCCTGCGGCGTAGCCGGGTTGGTCGTGAACGTATTTCACTTGTCAAGCCGGCCTGGCGCTGGATTGATCAAGCACACCGGGGGCGTTCATGCCTTTATGGACTGGCGACGGCCCATTGCCTCCGATTCGGGCGGGTTTCAGTTGATGTCCATGATCCGTGAGAACCCGCGCTATGGCACCATCACCCGGCGCGGCATCCACTTCACGGACCTCGACGGCAACCGTAAGAAGGTGCTGTTTACGCCGGAGCGCAGCATTCGCCAACAGTTCAACCTGGGCGCCGACCTGATGATCTGCCTCGATGATTGTCCCAGCCCGGATGCGACCGCCGGGGAAGTGGAGGTCGCCGTGGACCGCACCGTGCAGTGGGCCGGGCGCTGCAAGGCCGAGTTCGACCGGCTGCTCCGCTCCCGACAGGACGCGGGACCGGAGCCTCTACTGCTGGGCGTGATCCAAGGCGGCTACGACAAGGCACTGCGCACCGAGTGTGCCGGTCAGCTCTTGGACCTGGGCTTCGACGGGTTTGGCTTTGGCGGCTGGCCCCTCACCCCCGATGGCGAGCTAGCCGAGGAGATCCTGGCCCATACGGCTGGTTTGGCGCCCGAGCACCTGCCTCGCTTTGCCTTGGGAATTGGCAAGCCGGAACACATCGTGCGTTGCTACCAGATGGGCTGGCGCATCTTCGACTGTGTGCTGCCCACCCGAGACGCCCGTCATGGGCGGCTCTATGTGTTTGATGCCTCAGACCCCGATCGGATCGACGTGCGGGCCCGCGAGTTCTACCACTTTGTCTATGTGCGGGATGAGAAGCACAAGCGCCAAACCGGGCCCATCTCGCCTACCTGCGACTGCCCCTGCTGCCAACACTACTCGCTGGGCTACCTCCACCACCTCTTTGACATAGGCGATGCGCTGGGTATGCGCCTGGCTACCCTTCACAACCTGCGTTTCTACACCCGTTTGCTG
>JASFOV010000385.1:0-5000 GCA_050116355.1 Anaerolineae bacterium | reverse complement strand
CCCACAAAATCGGTGTGGGTCAGAGTAGAACGCACAAAGAGCTCCAACCGCACCGGGCCAATGATCTCCACCGTTCGCTCCAGCGCGGGCGTAGAGTAACACAACACATCCGAACGGGCTTCTAGCGGCCGGTTGTCCTGGGGACCTGCTCCTTGCAGTGCCAGCAGCGCACCGCCTACCGTAGGGGTGGGGTCGGCGGGGTCGTAGCGGTAGCCATCGGGGGCAGATACCTCGGGTGGAGAGTCCGGCGACAGCCGCGCCCCAGCCTGCAGGTAGTAGCGCGCCTCGCGGGCCGGCGGCGGATAGACATCGAACGTACGCCACTCCTCGGCGCCCATCACGTACAGTCGCACCGGCTCGGGGCGCAGACGGCGGCGATCGCCCTTCAGATGCGCATCGAACCAGGTAACGCCCGCCCGCAGTCCGGTTAACATCCCCCCCGCCTGAGCATGGTACCATGGCCCGACGGTCAGGTACGGTTCGCGACCGGCGTCCCGTTGGGCAGCATAGTCGCGCAGCAGGCCACGCAAGTAATAGTCATACCAACCACCAACAAAGTGCGCCGCAGCCCGTACCCCCGCCACCGAGCCGCTGTGGTCCCGGGCCGTCCAAAAGGGATCGTCCGTCTGATCGTGGGTCAGGACTGCCCGGTAGATAGGAATCGGCCCGCCAACAGCCGCGATGTCGGCATCCAATAGTGGCAGATAGTCAAAGGCCGCCTGTAGACGCTGCTCTGTGTCGCCAGCGATGCGCTCGCGCAGCACCTCGCCCAACGAGCGCGGGTGCGCTCTGTTCTGCAGGTGCATACTCTGCGACCAGCGCAAGCGCGTTTCCAGGCCAAAGGCACCCTGGGGATGAGTGGTAGTGAAATTCTCCGCACTGGTACTGATCGGCACCATCGCTTGTAGCGCGGGCGGTGCGCTGGCGGCGGTGGCCCACTGTGTATAGCCCAGATAGCTAGGCCCCCAGGTGCCGAGCAGACCGTTGAACCACGGTTGCCGGACAATCCAAGCTACCGTGGCTTCGCCATCGGGCGCTTCGTGGATATGCGGGCTGAACGTCCCTTCCGAATCCAAGCAACCCCGCGCGCCCTGCACCACCACGTGATAGCCTCGCTCGGCAAAGCGTTGGGCCGGCAGTTCGGCCAAGGGGTAGCCGGTGCCCAGGGAGCCCTCTCGCCCACGACCATAGGGTGTACGGATCAGTATCGTCGGATAGTCGCCCGGTGCCTGGGGATAATAGTGATCGCTCAGGAGACGGACGCCGTCAGGCATGGGTACCGGAATATCGCGCTCCACACCCACCCCATTGCGCGGCGGAGGCAACCTGAGCAAACGGGCCAGGATCGAGCGCCGGGCACCATAGATACCTAGCCCGACCATAGCTAGCGCCGGCAGTACGAATCGCTTCTTCATCGTTTTGCCTCTCCTATCGAGACTCTACGGCAAGGATACCCTCTGTTGGGCAAGATCGGAGGTCGTTGTCTGCGCGAATCTCTTATCTCAGCCAATCCGCCAGCAGGATGGCCACCGAGCGCATCTCCTCCAGCTCCGACCGGCCCTGTGTCCAATTCTGGTAGGTCAGCTCACCCAAATTGATCCCTTTCTGATCTAGAAGCCAACGGAACTTGGCTTCGATGTGAGCCAGCATATCCTGGAACTCATCCTTCGAAAGTCGCTTGTACTTGTCCTTGAAACAGATGTACCGCCGGTCAAAGCGCGTGCTGCGTTTTCGCTCCATTCCCTGCGGATAGTAGCCGTAGCAAACCAGGGTGATAGGAAACGTCCAGCGCGGCAGGTGGAAAAGCGCCCGGTGCGCCTCGCAGTGGCCCAGAATATCCCCAATGTAGCACGAGCCGATGCCCAGTGACTCGGCAGCGATTACCGTCGTCTGGGCGGCAATTAGCGCGTCGCAACAGCTCATCATCAGGTTCGACGCCTGGGGCGTCTGGTACGGGAGGCCGTGCGTCTCGCAGGACTGGGACACGCCACACACCTCGTAGTAATCGTACCAGCGCTGCATATCGGCCAGAAAAAGCAGGACCAACGGGGCCTGGCCAATGAAGGAATGGCCGCAGGTCTCGACCAGATGGTCCTTCTTGGCCTGATCCTCGACCTGGACGATCGAGTACAACATCATATTGGCCGCCGTGGGCGCTCGCAACGCGCTATGGAGAATGGCCTCCACATGTTCGGGAGCGATAGGGTGCGGTGCGTAGCGTCGCAAGGACATCCGTTCGTCGATCAGCCGGAGGGTACCATTCATCGTGTGTTGCCTCCTTTGGCAAGTTCGGAACCCGTCTTCCCGTTCATTATAGTCCACAGCCCGATCCCCGTCAACATGGTAGCAAGGGAGAAAGGTCCACTACGACGGGTAGCCAGAGCAAGGACGAAATCCTCCTTGACTAGGTAGTGTTGACATTTCAACAGTTTGCAGCGTAGGAAGTGCTGGTTCGTTCGCTCGTCTCAGGCGTGAAATTACCAAATGTCAACACGGCCTAGATACCCTTACCCTGATCTGTGTGACAGCACAGCGTGACCGGCTGCCGTCTCCTTGCAAATCCTCGCCGGACGTGGTAGAATATCGGCCATTCCAGCGACAGCGGCGTCGCCTCGCCCTCCGGGGCAAGAGCCGGCTGTCGAACAGCCCGTCAAGAATCGATACGCAGTCGCCCCTGAGTAGAACGGCTGGAGAGGCACGCCTCCCCAACCGGCACCCATGCGATCCAGCGAATAGAGGGTATCAGCGTGAACGTTGTCATCATGTCGCCACATTTCCCACCGAATTACTACCACTTTTGTGTCTGGTTGCGAAAACTGGGCGCAACGGTCTTGGGCATCGCCGACGAGCCCTACGACCATTTTCGACCAGAACTGAAAAAAGCCCTGGCTGAGTACTACCGGGTGGACGACATGCACATCTATGACCAGATCCTGCGTGCTTGCGGCCACTTTACTCATCGCTATGGCAAGATCGATCGCTTCGAATCCCACAACGAGCATTGGCTGGAAACCGATGCCCGGATCCGCACCGACTTTAACATTACCGGCATCAACAGCGACAACATACAAGACATCCGCCACAAATCGCGGATGAAACGGCTGTTTGAGAAGGCGGGGGTGGCAGTGGTGCGCGGTGCTGTGGTCAAGTCCCGGGCCCAGGCTCAGCGCTTGATAAAAGAAGTAGGATATCCAGTCGTCGCCAAACCCGATGCCGGCGTAGGCGCAACTGCCACATTCAAGATCTACAACGATGAGGAGCTAACAGCCTTTTTTGCCCAAAAGCCCGACGTAGACTATATCATGGAAGAGTTCATCGACGGCCAAATCTGTACCTTTGATGGCTTGACCGACCAGGACGGCAGGATCGTTTTCTACACATCGCACGAGTACAGCCAAGGAGTCATGGAGACAGTAAATCAGGGACTGGACATCTACTACTACTCCCTGCGCGAACTCCCGGAGGATTTGGAGGAAGCCGGTCACAGAACGGTGCAGGCTTTTGATGTGCGGGAGAGGTTCTTCCACATCGAGTTCTTTCACACAGCCGACCGCGGATTGATTGGCCTAGAGGTCAATATGCGACCTCCTGGTGGACTAACAATGGATATGTTCAACTTTGGCAACGACATTGATCTGTACCGGGAGTGGGCCAATATCGTCGTCTTTAATCGATTCACGGAAGAGTACTCGCGGCCTTACCACTGTGCCTACGTTGGCCGACGCTTTCGCTACGAGTATGCCCGTTCTCACCAGGAGGTTTTGACCGCATTTGGCCACCTGATCCCGCATCATGAGCCTATTAACTCCACCTTCGGTGTTGCCCTGGGCGACTATGGCTATTTGGTCCGGTCGCCTGACCTCGAAGAGATCCGGACCATCGCCCAGCTCATCCACGAGAAAGCCTGAAGGAGCGTGCCAGTGAATATCGAATACCACAAACAGTGGAGCCCAATCCTGAACCAGGACATGGAGTTGAAGGTCTATGGCCATGCCGGCAAAGCAGTGGTCGTCTTTCCCACATCTGGCGGCCGGTTCTACCAGTACGAGGACTTTGGCATGGTCGAGGCGTGCCGGCCCTTCATAGATGATGGCAAGATCAAGCTCTTCACCGTGGATAGCATCGATCACCAGACATGGTTTAACCAGGGCGCCCATCCGGCCGACCGCGCCCGGCGGCACAATGACTATGACCGCTACATCGTCCAAGAGGTCGTCGCCTTTATCCAGGCCCATGGCAGTGCCACGGACAAGTATCTAGCCACTGGCTGCAGCTTGGGCGCATACCACGCCGCCAACTTTTTCTTCCGGCACCCCGACGTTTTTGACGCTGTCATCGCTCTCAGCGGGCTGTACAGCCTCCACTTCAGCGTCGGCGACTATATGGACGACAACGTGTATTTCAACTCCCCGTTGGCCTACCTGCCGGGCCTTGAAGACGAATGGTACTTGGATCAATACCGTCAGAGCCAGATCATCATCTGCAGCGGACAAGGCGCTTGGGAAAATGGCCAAGAGGATGCCCGCGCCATCCAAGGCATCCTGGAGTCAAAGGGCGTTCCATGTTGGATCGATTTCTGGGGGCACGACGTGAACCACGATTGGCCTTGGTGGCGCAAACAGATGCCCTATTACCTCGGGCATCTGGACCTCTAGGACAGCGCGGAATCCCTACGCCGGCTTGGCACGGCGCCTCTCTATCACCACAACAGGGAACCTTTGCTTGAGCAACCGGCCCTGGCAGTTGCCAGGGCCGGTCCTACTCTGCGCTAGGGTGTCACCAGCGGGAGTTGGGCAAAGTCATCCGGGCCGAGGGCATCCATGTCAGACTCCTGCGAGGCAGGGTAACTACTTAGCGCCTCTTCCTGCGCCGGCCTCATGTCCGGAGGATAGGCGACATCGATGATCCGGGTGTGATTGGTGTCAGCTGGGGCACCACCCAGACGCCATTGCTCGGGGCTAGGTCCCACGTCGCGGACACGCCACACGCCACTGGCAGGG
>JASFOV010000384.1:0-5005 GCA_050116355.1 Anaerolineae bacterium | reverse complement strand
GGAAAACCAGAGAGATTGGAGGCCAACATCCCCTGCACCATCCTACACTGTCCTGCACTGTCCTGCGGTCAGCACGGGCAGCCAGCACAGGCGGCTGGCCTGGGTGGTTGTGGCTTGCTGGCTCGGGTAGAACCGGCCGCTACGCCGGGGCGCTGGGGACAGGTAGAAGCCAAGCGCGGAGGGCCGCCACCTCGGGGAACACGTGCTGGGGCGCGGCCGCCTGCAACTGGCGGGCAGGCAGGGTCGTCTCCAGTGCCACGCACTGCATGCCAGCCCTCCGGGCCGACTGGATGCCCAGTGGCGCGTTCTCTACCGCCAGACACTGGGCCGGGGGCAACCCCAACTGGGCAGCCGCTGTACGGTAGGGCTCCGGGTGCGGTTTGCCGTGGGTCACCCGGTCGCCAGTGACGATGATATCGAACATATCCACCAGACCGCTGGGCGCCAGGCTTTCATCGACCACGCTCTGCGCGCTGCCGGTGACCAGGGCCAGCCGGTAGCCCCGGCCCCGTAGATCGTGCAAGAGGGGCACGATCCCGGGTACAAACGTAGGGATAAAGAGCTCGCGGAACAAGGCGCGCTTGGTGGCAGCTAGCTCGCGGGCCTGCTCCTCGGAGCACGGTTGGCCCAATAAAATCTCGGTGAGCCGTTGCGCTGTGTGCTCCGTAGGCATCCCCTCCAGAGGATAGAGATCGCCGGCCGTCATGTCGACGCCAAGAGGAGCCAGGGTCCGCTGCCAAGTGAGGGCATGCAGCGGTGGAGAGTCGAGCACGACGCCATCCATGTCCAAGATAATGGCCCGCGCCGGCCAGACGGGCGGCCGGATATAGTCGACTAGCTCCAACAGGCTACTGATGCGGGAACAGGTTGCCTGTGGATGGCGGTGGCGACGGTCGATCAAGACCGCCTCCCAGCCGGCCCCGCGCGCGCCATCGATGTCATCGCCCACGTGATCGCCCACGTACAACAGACGTCCGGGAGGAACTGCCGCCTGGGAGGCAACCAACTCAAAGATACGGGGATCGGGCTTGGCCAATCCGACCTCGGCCGAGACGACCATGAAATCGAAGAACGGACTCAGGTCAGAGCGGTCGAGGATGGCGCGCAGGTGCGTGCCAAAGTTAGAGAGCACCGCCAGCGGCATGCCCAAGTCCCGTAGTGCCGCCAAGGCGGGCAGCACGTCGGGGAAGAGACGATCAAAGCACCCCGCCTTGAGCCAATGCATCATCTCACTAGCCAGATCGGGCTGGTCGGGCAAGGTGGCGGCAAAGATGTCGTGCCACCAGCCATCCAACTCGCCCCCATCCGCGCCCAGGCCCTGGGCTGCATCCCGCACACTAAGAAGGTTGGCGATAAGCTGCCGGTGGAAGCGTTTGGCATCGGCGGCAGACGCCGGCAAGCCTGCTTGGGCCAGGAACTCCTGAAACGGCTCTGGTTGGAACAAACCCAGGAGGGTCCCACCCACGTCAAACACGACGCGGTCGTAGCGGAATTCAGAGTCCGATGAGGCTACCATGCTATTCTCCGGTTCTAGACTGGTCCCTGGTCCCACGTTTGGGTCAGATGGAGTGAGTCACTCAGGGCTGGGCCGCCTCGACGACGACCAAGCGGTGATCAGAGGCCGTCGAATCGAGCACGCTGGCGGCCAAGGGCTCCATTTCGCGGAGCCAGACATAGTCGATGCGCTCGGTGGGCTGGATGGCCGGATCCGTGGGTGGCGAGCCCAAGCCGAGATGGACAAAGGGATCGACCCAGCCAGCGCTGGCGATGCGGGCGATAACGGGCGAATCGGGTGTGGCATTGAAATCACCACCAAAGACCGCCGGCCCGGGATACGTCGCCACAAAGTCCAAGGCGGCCTCCATCTGGCGGGCCCGCTCCTCCGGCTCCAGCCCCAGCCAGATGCCAAAGACGTTGACCGGCATGCCCTCCACGTCCAACTCCGCCCAGACGATGCCGGTCTGCTCCAGTTGGCTGGGCAGCAGCATGCCGCCTGCATCGCGGATGGGATAGCGGGTAAGCAGCCCGATGCCGCTCACGTGCTCCAGGGTAGGCAGGTAGACGCCATCCATATCCAGACGCCGGGCCAGCCACAGAAGATCGTCGATCATGTAGCTGGTGGGCCGGCCAGCATCCACCTCCTGCATCAGCACCACTCCGGCGCCCGAGGCCTTGATGGTCCGCGCCTGGGCTTCCAGGCTCAGGTGCCAAAACGTATCGTAGCCGTAGTGGATGTTGTAGGTCGCCGCCCGGATGGTGCCCGCGGCCGGTGCAGTGACGTGGTCCCCTGGAACGGCGACGAGAGAAACGGCGCCGGCCAAGACAGCACCCGCTGCCAGAACGGCGAGCACGCGCCGGCCGGCCGGCAGACGCGGAGGCGCCGTTGTCCGCGGCAGGCTCAAGGCCGGGAGTGCGGTCAGCAGGCCGGCGACGAGAAAGACAGGGAGGCCCATATTCCGGAACAGCGCCAGGGTGTAGGGGTAGGTAAAGGTGAAAGCGTAGGCAAAGCTCAAGACCAGAAAGAGGACACCTCCACCGGCCAAGCCCCAGCCAAGCCGGTCCGGTCGGCCTTCCCGGCGGACAAGGAAGCAGGAAAAGACAAACTTGAGGCTGGCAAGCTGCGCGGCGACCAGGCCCAGGATGGCCCACAGGCCCGTCGCCAGATGGCCGACGGTCAATCCCAGCAACAGTACGGCGCCATATAGCAGCCCGTCTAGCCAGCCGCGGTGCATGGTCCAGTGCTCGTCCCCCACCAGAGCCAGGAGCAGAAGCAAGGGCCCACCGATGGCAAACAACAGGTAGTTCTGGCTACCCCACTGGGCCATGACATTGGCGAAATCCAAGAGTGCGGTTTGGAGAAACAACCAGCCACCCCAAAACAAGGCCAGCGAGACGCCCCAGCCCCCAGGAGCGGCTGGCTCCCCGGCCGGACGCCGGAGATAGCGCCAGGCAGCCAGCGCGCACAGCAACAGCGAGACGGCAACCTGGCCAGGCAGCCAGTCTGGGCGCAAGGTCACATCCCAAGTCTGACCCGCCAGCCGCAGCAGCTGATCAACGATCAAGGCCAGAACCAGGGCATGGACCGCAGCCCGCACCCCAACCCCCAGGCGGGCGGCCAGGTACCAGCCGGCAGCGGCTACGATCAAGATCGAGGTCATGAGGCGTAGCTGTGGATCGTCGAGCGTCAGGGGAATGCGGGCCAGCCCGACGATGACGGCCCCGACCAGAAGCGCAATGTGCCGTCCTCGCGGCTGCCGGGGGGCAACCAGGGGAACCAGCAAGGCCACAATGAGCACGGCGAGGACGCCGCCGACAGTGGTCATCGACGCCCTGCCGGCAAACAGTGCATCGTAAATCAGACCAAACAGGGTGGAAAAAAGAACGCGCAGGGCCTGGTACAAGACAACAAAGACGGCGGTCGCCTCGAGCAAAGCCGCCCAGCGGTGGACGCGATCCGCACTCATCTCCATGTCACCCGGCGGGCGCCGACTCGATGAGGTAGAGCAGAAGCAGCATCTGGTAGATGCGCCCCAGGAGGATGGCCTTATGTGGCGCCGGCACCTCGGGATCGCGCGCCGGGGAGAGCAGCGAATCGATGGCCTGCCAGCGTTGGTCAGCCGCGAGATCAGGTTGCATCTCGGCCGAGGCGTGCCATAGGGCTTCGGTCAGGTACCAGGTCGCGCGGGTGTGCACCAAGCCGGTCTCCGTTTGCCAGCCCTTGACGTACTGGCGGCTGGCGGCGACCATTAAGCCTTCGGCCAGCCCACCCAAGGCCAGCCTTTTCCAGACTTCTTCCCGATCGGCGCACAGCAGATTTTCCAGGACCACGATACCTACCGCGCCGATGTCGAGCATCGAAGCCAGCTCGCTGTATTGGCGTGCGGTGAGCTTGCTCTGCAGTTCACTGAGATAACGGTGGAAATGGCCAGCGATCTCCAGGGCACGCCCGACCCGTGCCCCTTGCTCACCGCGGGCTAACAGAACAGCCTGTAGGACAACAAGGGCATCGGGCGTGGGCTGGCTTAACACCGACTGTACCGCGCCAAGCAACGAGTCCATCCTAGCCTCCTCCCTGACGGTTTCTGTCTGTCCCATTATACCACAAGACCCCGGGGGCAGTGCAAGGCGAGTGATCGAGGGGAATGCGCAGCATCCAGGTCCTGCCGGCCTGTAGATGGGAACTTGGCCTGGGACCGCCAGGCCCCGCAGGGTCCTGGCAGTGGCTACGCCCAAAAGGCAGGCAGGAGAGGCCGGTTCGTCTGCAGCATGTCATCCAACACAGCCTGGATCCGGCCGCCGGCTGGACCCAAGGGATGGGCCAGCAACGCCTGGTAGGCGGCCCGCCGGTCGCCGTGCACGGCAGCCTCGACCGTGAGCAATTCGTAGGCCTTCACCTGGGTCACCAGGCCGGAGCAAGCTGGGGGCAGCGGTTCGACCGGCAGGGATTCAATCCCGGCCCGAGAAACCCGGCAGGGCATCTCTAGGACCCAGTCCTCCGGCCAACCAGGCACGGCCCCCCGGTGGGGCACATTGAGCACATGGATCTGGCCCAGATCATGGTAATGAGCCTCGATCAGTTGCGCCGCCGCGGTCGAGTAGTACGCTCCTCCCCGCTCCATCAGACCGGGCGGCGGGTCCGCGCGCTCTGTCCCGGCATACTGGTCCAACAACTGGGTCTCAATGGCCATCACCTCCTCGGCCCGTGATGGCGGCCACTCCCGCTGAGCGGCAAGCTTTTGCGCAGTGTGGTAGTAGTAGTGCAGATAGTAGTTGGGGATGGCGCCCAGGGTTTCGATGAGAACCGGTTGCCACTCGGGCTGGGGCTCGCTGCGCAACCGGTCTAGCACGCGAGCCAGGATCTGGGGCCACACATCCTGACCCGCCACGGTAAGCCCTCGATGCCAGGAAAGATGGTTCAGCCCGAGGGTGTCCAGATGGACGGTGAGGGGGTCACAGGGCTCACCCCAGATCTCGAGGAGCTCCATTTTGACGGTGATGGGGACGT
>JASFOV010000383.1:0-5017 GCA_050116355.1 Anaerolineae bacterium | reverse complement strand
ATCCAGGAGCCGTATGTTCGCTGGGCTCGCGCTACAGGAGGTAGCGCGGTGGAGACACACATCTATGGTCCGTCATCGGTGCTCCAATGGCCTGATGCCCTGTTGTTGGCGCGCACCATCACCGACGTCCAGGCCGCCTTTCCCGAACTCCGTGGCCATATGATCCACCAAGTTCTGCGCCGCAATGAACGCACGCACACGTTGTTTGGTGTGGGACCGGCCAACCGCCATTTGGGGATCGAGACGCGTTGGCCAGGCCTATACTGCTGCGGGGACTGGGTGCGCCATCCTTCGCCAGCGTTTTTCATGGAACGAGCGTGTGTCACCGGCATCGAGGCAGCCAACGCCGTGCTACAAAGCCGTGGCTTGGCGCCGTGGCCGCTGCTTCAACCACCATCACCCGAGCCATTGGCCGCACTCATCCAACGCCTGATGCTCCGGGGTCGAAAAGTGCTGCGCCAACGCCGCAAGCGCAAAAGCTGACGGATCTGGTACTGTCTGCTAGAAACGATACGATTGGACACCGCGCAGAAGATCCCACTCACGACGCGGGCCATACGTCCGATGGCCTTTTGGGGAACAGAGCTTCCAGTAGCGCGCGGGCTTCATCCTTGGAGGTCCAACAGTCGGCAAAGGCGTGATCCAACTCTCCCAGCGACCGGTAGCCAAACAGCAGTTGCAAAAAGGTCAGATCGGGAAAACTGGCATCGCCGGCTTCCGGCTCTGGCGGCTGCCACGGCGTCACCGTGGCCAACCGGCCCTCTTCAAAGGCCAATCGCAGGCCCGTGCGGTAGAAGCTGATTTCTATGGCGCCGGTATGTCCGACCAATGCCGACCCCGCCAGGCGCCGCTCCAGCTCCGGCGCAATGTGTTGCAGAAACCCAACTAGGTCGGGTACGCGCAGGTACCAGGCATAGGCGGGGACCGTGTGCGGCAACCCTTTTTCAAAGACTTGATAGACCGGATGCTCCGCTCCCAAGTTGAAAGCGAAACGCACAACTTTCTCAGGATCCGGCGCAGCCAGTCGCTCGCCTTCGGACCACAGGTAACGGACCAGCGGCGGCGTCACCGCCAGCCACGACACATCCGGCTTGAGCTCATAGGCGACCACACTGACACCACCGCTGTGTAGCATGGTTGAATGGAGAAGAAAACCGACAGGCTCGCCACCCACCCGCTCGATGATGCGCAGGGCACGACGGCAGATATTGTTGTCGCTCTTGCCCACCAATTCATAACGCCACATAGCCTCGTCCCAGACACATGTCACCGGATAGCGTTGGCTTCCATACGCATTCACCTCGGTTACGAAGGACAGGTCGGCTTCTGTCGCCTGGCGGACACGATACGGTTCGGCTTTGCCCTCCTTGAGCCTCGGCACGTGGGACCTGTAGCCGATGCGACTGCCGCCCAGGGTCATGGCCATCTCGTAGCCAAATTGGCGGTAGAAGTAGGGGATACCGGTGATGGCCTGCATCTGTTCGCCCCGTTGCGCGCTCCACTCGTGAACGACCGCCATCTGGGCGCGTACCAGGCCACGGCCTCGATAGTCGCGATGGGTGGCCACCAATTCGGGCCGGCCCACGCCAAAGGGAATCCCGCCGTACGTCCAGGTCTGCGAGATCAAGCACAGGGACGAAACGATCTCGCCGGTGCGAGTGTTCTCCACAAGGGTAAAATCGGCGGGATCAAAGGTCGGATGCGGGCGCTCCATCAGATCTTCTACCCACGCCGCTACGTTGCTATCTGGTTCCCCCGTGTCGGATCCGCTTTGAATGTCACCCTGAAAGTCGGCCAAGGCCCGGGCATCCTCCCTAGTCGACCGCCGCAGAATCAGCCCTTCGCCCAAGTCTCGAATAATGGTCTGAGTCACTCCCTTCTCCTTCGCACCTAAATGATTCACGCTCCCAACCAAGCTCAAATCCCCCTAACCGCCAACACGCCTGGCCCGATCACTGCACAGGGCCCCACCACCGATGGATGTTGCCAGGAACCTTCCAACGCATCTGCTTCCTTGTACAAATTGACGGCCACGCTGGCCCGGCTAGACCAAAGGCCAGGGCACAACCCGTCCGGTGCCCGGTTCAGGATACGACCGGGACTCGATCAGGGCCAGCAGGCGCCGCCGTATCGCCGCCACTTCCCTTCCCGTCAGCAACTGCTCCAACGCCTGGACAAGCTGCGAATCACCGGTGACGATACCGACCAGCGCCTCCAGATCGGTTAGCACCGCCTCTGGCAGTGGTTGGCCGGCGAAATCCCAGATCACAGTGCGCAACTTGGGCTCTTTGTGAAAGGTGAGCGCGTTGTCGATGGCCCATAGTCGCCCCGTGGCATCCAGCAAAACATGCCCCGACTTGCGATCGGCGTTGTTGGCTATCACGTCAAAGGCAGCCAACCGCCGCAGGTCATCCGCATAGCCTTCATCATCTTGGAATGTGAAATAGTGGGCGTCTTCCTGGGCATGGACAAAGAACTGCACCGAACCTAAGCCATGTGGACCGTGACGCAGGACCGTGGGCGGAACGAGCCCCCAGCCCAATGCCTCCGACAGGAGGTACGCTGCTACCTCGCGCATGCCTAACGTACCGTAGGGGAAATCCCACAGCGGTCGCTCACCCTGCTGCGGCTTGTAGATAGCCAGCGACGAAAGCTCGGCGTCTCGGACCCAAACCAGCAGGGTAGCATTAGAGCTCCAGGGGATCAGGCCTTCGACCTCAATCTCGCCTTCCGAGAGCAGATCCAAGACACGCTCGGGTGTGAGCGCGATGGTCTCTTCCCGATCTTGCCTCACGTCCGATGGCCGTTCCTTCGTGGACAAAAGTGCCCTTCGGGATCGATCGGCTCGCCGCACATGGCACAGATCGGACGCCCGGCAGCCACCACCTCTTGGCCATGGATGCTAAAGGCCCGCATCTGGGCCGGGGTGGCCCAGAACCGGATGACCGACGGCGTAGCCGGATCACCCTCTTCCAGAAGCTCGTACACGATGACCACCAGATGGTCACTGCTCTGGTCGTAGCCCAAATTCACCTGGCCAATGCGGAAGAGCGGTTCCACAGGATACTCCAGCTCCATACCGGTTTCGAGTACCGGATCGGGCGCCACTACAGCGTCTGCGTCGTCATCGACCAGTGAAAGCAACAGCTGATCGATTGCCATAGTCAATGCAGCTACGTGCTCCTTCTCACAGATCACGGTCACCAACTGGCTACCCTTGCGTGCCTGCAAATAGAATACGCGCTTGCCCGGCTCGCCGATGGCGTCCGCTGTAATGCGATCGACCGGGTTCAGATTGATCTCTTCGTAGGGCATGGCTATGGCTCCTCGTGATCTTCTTCCTTCTCGATTTCGAAGGAGGGCAAAGAAACCGTATGGTTCAGGCACAGCAGGCGAGGCCCAAACCGCGTAAAAGCAAAGGCCGTCACCGAAGCAGGGCTGATCGACAGACGCTGGAACAGATCCAGAGGCACACCGGTGTAGTGGGCGACCGCCATCTTGATCGGATCAGAGTGAGAGACAACAACTACCGTCTGCTCTGGGTGCGCGTCCCGGATCCTGTCGACCTCGGCTACGATGCGCGCCTGGGACTCGCGCATGGACTCGCCACCCGGAAACCGCGCTCCCCCAGGATACACCTGCACCACTGGCCACAGTTCCTCTTTGCGCAACTCTTCAAGGCTACGTCCGGTCCAATCTCCGTAGCGAACTTCGCCCAGGTCTTGCCGCACTTGGACCTCCAAGTTGTGGGGCTCGGCCAAGGCCCGGGCCGTCTCCAAGGTCCGCTCCAAGGGACTGCTATACACGGCCGCCAGTGGCACCTCAGCCAGTCTCTGGGCCAAGTCCGTTGCCTGAGTACGCCCTTCCTCGTTCAGATGCACACCCGGTGTCCAACCAGCCAGCCGCTCGCCAACCCAGTCGTTCACGGCATGTCGTACGAACAACAAATTCATCATTGTCATCATTGAATCTCCACCTCTCATTATACCACAAAGTGGGTCCAGTGTGAAAGGTCACGCTTGCGTTAGCTTGGCTGTTAGCCTGGACCGCACGTATCACCCCGCCTGCACCCTACTATCGACCCGGAAAGGCGTTTGTATCCTCATCGCTCTTGTGGTATAATCGGAACAGGCAGACGGAGCAAAATAGGTGTTCTGGACGCCAGTTGTTCTCTGGAGAGGAGCAGATGATGATCAAGGTCACCATTGACAGTGTTCGGGCCAGCCTGCTGTCCCAACATCGGGTGGTGGTTTTAAAAGAAGAAGATGTGGAACGGTATTTGGCGATTTGGATCGGGCCCTACGAAGCGGATGCCATTACCATTCGGCTGCAGGGCGTCGAGGTTGCGCGCCCCTTGACTCACGATCTCTTGCGCCAGAGCATCCAAAAACTTGGCGCACAAGTCTCCCACATCCTAGTCAACGATCTACAGGATGACACCTTCTATGCGCGAGTGATTATGGACCGCGATGGCGAACGGATCGAGTTGGACTCGCGCCCCAGCGACGCCATCGCACTGGCCGTGCGCGTCCAGGCGCCGATCTTTGTCAGCGAGGAGGTCATGGACCAGGCTGGTGTTACCCCCGATGAAGAGATCGATTTGGAGGCCATGACACCGGAGGAAGAGGAAAAACTATCCGCCTATCGAGACTTTATCGACAGTCTGGATTTGGAGGATATGGACGAGTAGCAACGACCAGCCACTAGGATGAATACATACCTGGTCGTCGAATGAGGGATAGAGAGACAAGCAGGGCTCCTGCTCGAAGGCTACATACCGGCGGGAGCCTGTTTTATGCCAGGCAAGAGAGGCGAAAACGTGGCCGAAAGAACGATCGATCGGTTGCCACCCCAAAATGTGGAAGCGGAAGAGGCGGTTCTGGGCTCGCTACTCATCGACCCGGACGCGATCATCCGCATTGCCGCTGTCCTGAAAGCCGATGACTTTTACCGGGAGAAACATGGCTGGATCTACGATGCCATTTTCACCCTCCACGAGCGCCGGGAGCCGGTGGAC
>JASFOV010000382.1:0-5032 GCA_050116355.1 Anaerolineae bacterium | reverse complement strand
CTTCACCGGGCTGCGGTACCCGCAGCGCATCGAACGGGCTGAAGTAACGCTGGTCGAAGGCCTGCCCGCCGGCCGGGGCGGGGAGAGCGAGGACTGGCTGACCGTCGAGTACGCGCCCGAGATCGTGGTGCCGGACGACGCCTGGGTGGACTGGGATGCGGAGAACGAGGTCTTTATCACGGCCGCCGAAAAGTTCACCGAGACAGCCACCGCCTTACAAAAGACGGTGGTCTACTACCCGCCCGAACTGTACCAGACCATGTGGCACGACGGCAGCCCCTTCAGCGTGGGCGACATTGTGATGAACATCATCATGTTCTTTGCCAGGGGCACGGAGGGCAGCGCCATCTATGACGCCTCGGTGGCCGCGGATCTGCAGGCCCAACTGGCCTCCTTCAAGGGGGTGCGCATCGTCTCCACCGATCCGCTGGTGATCGAGACCTACCAAGACAACTATAACGTGGAAGCCGAACTGATCGACCAGGACACAGAAGCCACCTGGTACCCGACAATTACCGAAGCGTACCAGTATGGCACCGCGGCGTGGCACTCGGCTGGCCTAGGCGTGCGGGTTGAAGAAACGCAAGAACTGGCCTTCACCTCGGCCAAGTCCACTGAGCTGGAAGTTGACTGGATGAACTACATCGGCGGTCCCAGCCTGCAGATCCTGGCTGGACAGTTGATCTCGGCGACCGAGGAAGGCTGGATCCCCTTTGAGCCGACGCTGGGCCAGTTCGTCACCGAGGAAGAGGCGGCTCAGCGCTGGGAGAACTACGATCAGTGGTACGACCGCTACGGCCACTTCTGGATCGGCACCGGTCCCTACTACTTGTCCGGCGTGTTCCCGGTGGAAGGTACCGTCATCGCCAAGCACAATCCGGCCTACATTGACCCGGCCAACCGCTGGTCCGGCTACACGACACCCAAGATTTCGGAGGTTGAGATCGACGGCCCGGGCCGGGTCACCATCGGTGAAGAGGCGGTGTACGACCTATATGTCACCTTCCAAGGTGAGCCCTATCCGCTGGACGAACTCGACTTTGTCAGCTACCTAGTGCTAGACGCCACCGGCGCTCCGGCGATCAGTGACACAGCCGAAGCGGTCGAGGATGGTCTGTTCCAGATCACGCTCAGCGCAGAGCAGACCTCGGAGCTGGTGTCCGGTGCGAACAAGATCGAAGCGGTGGTGGTCTCCAAGGCGGTAGCCATACCCTCCTCCGTCTCCTTCGAATTCGTGACCCAGTAGCTGTGTTGGCCACCTAGTGCACAGCACCAAGGCAACGGGGGCGAGATGGTAACCATCTCGCCCCCAGTCTTAGAGCCACCACACGCACACGACTTGCACCCGAGCAAGAGAGGACTCGAATGGCAGAAGCAACACAAGTCGCACAACCCGGCGCCCGAGCAAGTAGAGAGAGCAAGACCGAATCGACCGCCGCCCGCGTGGCCAAGTACATGGGCCTCCGGCTGGTCTTTCTGGCCCTCACCGTCGTCATCGGCGTCTACCTGACCATCCTCATCGCCAATATGGGTGGTTACGTCGACGATATCCGGCGCGGGACCATCCGCGAGCAGATCGGATTGCAGGTGGCCGAAGATCCTAACTTCCAGACGCTGCCCCAAGAACAGAAAGAGGCGCTGCTCGCCGATATGATCCGCGTCCGCGAAGAGCAATTGGGCCTGAACCGGCCGTTTATTCTCCGCAGCTTTGGCTTTCTGTGGGACGCATTGACCTTGAACCTGGGACGGGCGGACAGCATGACCAGCGATAGCGGTTCGCGGCAGGTGCGGCTGATCCTCCTGGAGCGCCTGCCGGCGACCCTGGTGATGTGGGGGCTGGCCAACCTCATCCTCTTTTTCCTAAGTCTGTACATCGGCCTGGCGCTGTCGCGGAAGTATGGCAGCTTCATGGACAAGGCCATCATCGCCCTGACGCCATCCTCCTCGGCCCCCGCCTGGTTCTATGGCCTGTTTCTGATCCTCATCTTTGCCGCCGTCCTGAGGTTGTTGCCTTTTGGCGGCATGGTCGACGCGCCCCCCCCGGAGAATCCCATCGCCTATGCCCTCAGCCTGGCCAAACACCTGATCTTGCCGACGACGGCGATCATCATCAGTTCCGTGTTCCTGACCGCTTACAACTACCGCACCTTTTTCCTGATCTACTCCAGCGAGGACTATGTGGAGATGGCCAAGGCCAAGGGCCTATCCGACCGGGAGATCGAGCGGCGTTATGTACTGAGACCTACCCTGCCGACGATCATCACCAACTTTGCTCTGCTGTTGATAACCCTGTGGCAAGGTGCTATCATCCTGGAGACCGTATTCAACTGGCCGGGGCTGGGCCGGGCCTACTTTCAGGCCATCGGCCTCTTTGACACGGCGGTGATCGTCGGCAATACGGTCATCTTTGCCTACCTGCTGGCCATTACGGTCTTTTTGCTAGACTTTATCTATGCCCTGGTCGATCCCAGAGTAAAGCTCGCAGGTGGAAGGGGGTCCGTATGAGCTCCTTCTGGAGAAGTCTCAAGGAAATCCGTCGCTATCCGTCAGCCATTGCCGGCGTGGCGATTATCATCCTGCTGATCTTGGTCGCCATCTACGCCATGGTCAGCATTCCCTACGAAGAGGCCTTGCGCCTGTGGCGCGGCGGCGAAGACGTGTGGTACAACGCGCCCAAGAATGCAAGGCCGACGTGGACGAACTGGTTCCGGACCAGCAAGCTGCCGAGCACCATCGTCGTCGACTCGCGAGACGGCACGGTGGAGAAGAGCTATCAGGTGGTCGATGCCGAACAGCAGATGACCGATGTCTCATTTTCCTTCTCCATCGACTACCCCTACGACGGGTTCCCACGGGAGATTACCATCTTTTTCGATGCCCAATACGATGAAAAATCCCCGTACATCTCTTTGACCTGGCAGACACCGGATGGCCGGGAGATCCGTGTCGGCGATTTTTCGATCGGTGGTTCGGGCACCTACCGGCTGTCACAAGATGAGAAACTCCAACGCCGGCTGGACGGGCAACTGCCCCATATAGGACTCTTTGCCGATCCGGATGCAGAAGAGCCGGCCGCGCTCCAAGGGACCTATACCCTGGAAGTGGTGGGGCTGACATTCGAGGAAGGCTCCGATGTGGATGCGGAGATGGTCATTTATGGCCAGGTCCATGGGGCGGCCGGCACCGACCACCTGCGCCGCGATCTGATGGTCGCGCTCCTGTGGGGCACGCCGATCGCCTTATCGTTTGGCCTGCTGGCGGCGGTCGGCACCACGGTCACGACCATGGTCATCGCCGCCGTTGGCGTCTGGCTGGGGGGCTGGGTGGACGAACTGATCCAGCGCATCACGGAAGTGAACCTGATCCTACCCCTTCTGCCGATCTTGATCATGGTCGGCACCTTCTACTCGCGAAGCATCTGGCTCATGCTGGGCGTCATCATCATCCTCAGCATCTTTGGCGCGGGCATCAAGACCTACCGGGCCGTATTCCTCCAGGTGAAAGAGTCGCCCTACATTGAGGCAGCGCGGGCCTACGGCGCGGGCAATAGCCGGATCATCCTGCGCTACTTAGTGCCCCGCATTGTGCCGCTGCTGGTCCCCCAATTGGTGATATTGGTTCCGACCTTTGTGTTCATCGAAGCGTCTCTGGCCGTGTTAGGCTTGGGCGATCCCAGCTTGCCCACCTGGGGCAAGGTCATGAATGAGGCCTATGCGGGCGGCGCCCTATACCAAGGTCTCTACTACTGGGTTCTGGAGCCCGCCGTGCTGCTCATGCTGACCGGGCTCGCCTTTGCGTTGGTCGGCTTTTCCCTGGACCGCATCTTTAACCCACGATTGAGAGGACTATGATGACTGCGTCAGACAATGGCCTGCTGCACGTCGAGGATCTGCTCCTCCACTTCCGAACCACAAAGGGCGTGGTCCAAGCCGTAGACAGCGTCAACCTCGAATTGGGAACCAACGAAGCCATCGTCATTCTGGGTGAATCAGGCTGCGGCAAGACATCACTCGCCCGAGCCATCCTGCGGCTCCTGCCCCGGAATGTGCACGCCTACTCGGGCCAAGTATACCTCGATGGCTCAGAGTTGATGGCGCTGGACGATGAAGCCTTCCGGCGCAACGTGCGCTGGGTCCAAATGTCGATGGTGCCGCAGGCAGCCATGAACGCCCTCAACCCCGTCCTGCGCGTGGGTGAACAGGTTGCGGAGCCCGTAATGGTCCATAACAGCATCAAGAAGGAGGCGGCACTCGACCAGGCGCGCAAGATGTTCGATCACGTTGGGGTCCCCGAGGGCTTTATGAGCCGTTACGCGTTCGAGTTGAGTGGCGGCATGCGCCAGCGGGTGGCCATCGCCATGTCACTGGTCACAGCGCCCAAGCTGATCATCCTCGATGAGCCGACCTCGGCGCTGGACGTGCTGACGCAGGCCAACATCTTCAACGTGCTCAAGCGCATCAAGGAGGAACTGGAGGTCAGCTACATCCTGATCACACACGACATCGCTACCTCCAGCGAACTGGCCGACCGGGTGGCGGTCATGTATGCGGGACAGATCGTCGAAGTAAACAGTGCAGCCGCGTTTTTTTCCGAGCCGCTGCATCCTTACTCACAAAAGCTCATGGCCAGCGTACCCCGGCTACGAGGCGAACAGGAGCCCGACTTTATCACCGGCCAACCGCCCAGCCTGCTCGATCCACCGGGCGGCTGCCGGTTCGCGGATCGCTGCCCGTCGCGGTTTGAGCGGTGCGACGATGAGCCACCGGTGACCGGTCAAGGCCGGACAAAAGTCAAGTGTTGGCTGTATGAGTAGACGCAGGAGTCGATCATGATCTTTGACACGCAACAGATTCAAGACAACACAATGCATGGTGGAAACGGGCGTGCCGCTCCGAATGGGGCATTGCTGTCGATCCAGGATCTGCGGGTATGGTTCGAGTTGAGGCGCTGGGGGTTTGGACACGCCGGCTATGTGCGCGCTGTGGATGGCGTCAGTTTCAGTCTGGGACACGGCGAGGCGGTTGGTGTCGTC
>JASFOV010000381.1:0-5037 GCA_050116355.1 Anaerolineae bacterium | reverse complement strand
TCAGTCACGGTACGCAGCCCGGTGGTCGCGGCGCCCTGGAGATTGGACGTTCCCACGCGCGCAAGCTGCGCCAGGCCCGATTCCGACGGGCGGAATTGATGCCCCGTTACCTCAATACTGTCTTTGTCTTCGTGTGGGCCCAAAATCAAGCTCATGCCATCCTCTTCCTACCAGCCCGGGCGCCAACCCCGGCGCTCCCGCTCCAGGAGCAATTCCTCTCGGAGCAGGCTATAGATCTGTTCAGCCAGCGCTTCAAGATCGATCTCCTCGATGTCAATATCCAACGTATCATCCCAGTCGCTGCTGGCTCCTCCAGGTGCGAGCCGTAAAGGACGGTGACTCTCATCCATACCCTCTCCCAAGTTTGCTGCCTAATGGCTTTGGTTCCGTCCCCCCAGCCGGGGGGGGAACCGCACTGCCTGCGGGCCTCCGTCTTTCACCCCTCGCTGCCGGCGTTCAACCTGCGGTTGATCTTGGCGATCTCCTGAACCCACTGCCGGCGTTGCCGGTGCTCCAGATGCAGGATATCGTTCAGCGGCCAGTGAAAGTGATACGCGACGTAGGCTACCTCCTCGTGCAGGCGATCAAGGGGGTAGCCTACGATTCCCCCCCCAGATTCGCCAGGTCCAGTTCAAACTCCTCATTGCAGTGGGGGCAGGTCATCGGCCGCGTCGTCTTGCCCGTCTCGTTGATCTGCTGGTAGAACTCCTGCAGGTAGGCCAGGTCCGCGGCGAACAGGTTCTCGATGATGCTGGTGTTGATGTGTCGCAGCGTGCCCAAAGTGGTGATCACCCGCGAAAGAAGGATGATGACCAGGTAGGCGTCGTTGGACTGGACCCGCATGTCGTTCAGCGGCGTGATCTCATCCATGGCCGTCGCCAGGCGCATGGTGCCCTGCCGGTGGACATTCCCTTCGCGGTCGACGTACCCTAGGGGCAAGGTAAACTGAAATTCGGTCTGTAGACTCATATCCTTCTCACTTTGGTCCTATTTGACCCGTTCGGTGTACTCGGGCACAATGGTAACCGTCAGCTTAGCCACGTTCGGTGGCGACAAGTGGTGGTCGAACTTGAAGCCGCTGATCTTGGACAACCAGGCATTCGTAAAGTTCCACTGGGCCACGACATCCCATGCTGCGTCGCCCGATGAGTTCCTGACGGCGTCGTACATCCAGATGCTGCCGTTGCGCCGGGCCTGGACGATGTCACCCGACGAGGCCTCGGCCAGCCAACTGTACAGGGACAACTCGTCGGTGACCATGCCTCGCGACAGTGTGATCGGCCGGAAGTTGGTCTGGCCCGGTATGAACAAGCTCGCCGAGTCCCCCGTCTCGTAGGTCACATCGTGGGTAATGATGTTGATCTCGATCTCGCCGCCCTCCATCCGGTAGAAAGCGCCAGCCAGCTTGCCTTCGACTTCCAGATAGTAGGTGACGTCGCCGATGCCATGTGTAAATTGAGCGGCGCCGGCCTTTTCCGGTGAGAGATTCTGTACGTTACTCTTGAACAAAGCCATAATGCTAGCCTATCGCCGGGACGCAGCCTGCGGACTGGCCGCGCCCTGTCGGAGGGCGCCGGGTAGAGGCGCGAACCGTGCGCGCCCCTGCCCGGCCCTCCATCGGCGTGCTTGGGGCCGCGCGCTATGCAACACGCTCCATGCCCTCATGCACGATGGTCATCTCTTCGACCATATAGTCCTGGCCGGCGGCGTCCATCTCGGGACCGGTGACCTTGCTCGGCCAAGCGTTCTCAAAGTTCCAGCGGGCGATCTCCTCGTTGGCCTGGTTATAGGCCACGACCGAGCAGTTGGTGCGCGCGTCTTCCACCTTGCCCTCGACTACCGATTGGCGCCAGTCCCAGACATCGATGTTGCTGGTGACACCCCGCCGCAGCGTGATGTCGGTCCAGGTCAAACGCCCGGGCAGCTTGCGCATGATGGTCTCCCCCGACTCGGGGTTCACGATCTTCTGGTCGATGACCTCGCTTTCGGACCCGATGCCGCTCACTGTGGCAAAGTAGCCGCCCAGCTTACCTTCGATTTCGAGTCCAAATTTAAATGCTACAAGAGGATCTTCTCTGTCGGCCATGATTTCTACCCTCCTAAGGTATTGTCAGTTTACTCGGAGCCCGGTCCGGCCCACTGGCTGATGCGGAAGATGACAAACTCGGCCGGCTTGACCGGTGCCAGGCCGATCTCGATGATCAGCCGCCCCAGGTCCCGTGATTCCGGTGGGTTGAGTTCGTCGTCACACTTGACGTAGAAGGCTTCGCTGGGACTGCTGCCAAAGAGCGCACCATCCCGCCACACCGTCTTGAGGAAGGCGGTAACGTCGCGTGTGACCCGCGCCCACAGCTTGCGGTCGTTGGGCTCAAAGACGACCCATTGGGTGCCATTTTCGATCGACTTCTCGACAAAGTTGAACAGCCGCCGTACGTTGATGTAGCGCCACGCCGGATCGCTGGTCAGCGTGCGCGCGCCCCAGACCCGGATACCGCGCCCGGGGAAAGCCCGGATGCAGTTGACGCCGTTGGGGTTCAGGGTATCCTGCTCGCCCTTGGTTGTCTGGTAGGCCAGGCCGATGGCGCCCTGCACCACCTCGTTGGCCGGCGCCTTGTGCACGCCGCGGGTGGCGTCGTTGCGGGCCCAGATGCCGGCCATGTGGCCCGACGGCGGGACCTTCATCGGCTGGTTGGTCACCGGGTCCATGACCGTGATCCACGGATAGTACAGCGCCGCATAGTTGGAATCAAAGCCGGCCGTCTCCATCCGCCACTTTTTGATCTCCTGTGGCGTCAGGTCGGGCGGCGAATCCAGGATCGCCACCCGGTCGCCCAGCCGCTCGCAGTGGCCGATCATCATCGTTTGCACCGCTTTGATCGTGTCCAGCTCGACCTGCTTGCCGGGCATGGGCGACATCAGGTCGGGCACAACCAAGATTGTCACATCGTCCAGGGCCTCGAGCCCCTCGACGCCGGTCCGCTCCGTCACTTCCCCTTGGAACTCTTGCGTCGTCGGCGCGGGCAATTGGGCCGTTTCGATATTCAGCGGCTGTTCCTGTTCCTGCGGCCACAACTTGGCCAGCGGCGTCCGCGTCTCGGGTGTCAGGATCTCGACCCACTGCGGCGTCTTGTTCTCCTGGTAGGCCACGCGCACCGACGAGCGACCGTTGTCCTTGACCTGGTGCAACGTGACGTTGGGGATCGTCTCGACGGCCTTGTAGCCGCCGGTGATCTTCTCCCGCTCCACGATCAGGGTGAAGGAGCCATCCCCACCGTCATCTCCGCCATCATCGTTGGCCTCTTCTTCTTTGTCCTTGGCCGTTGTCTTTTTCGTTGTCTTGGACCCGGACGGCAGGCCCTTGACATCCTCGACCCGCACCCGCAGGCGCAGCCCTTCAAAGCCGGCCTGCTTGGCCCGCACCATCAGCTGTGGCTTGCCATCGGCGTTGAGCAAGGGCGCCTGGGCGTAGGGGATGGTCCGCACGCTGACCACGTAGCAGCGCGTGCCACCGTTGGTAAAGTAGCCATAGACCGAATGCGGCAGGTACGCACCCGGCACAAAGCCGCCATAGCGCTCCACAAACTGTGACCAGTTGGTGATCAACTGCGGTTTGTTGAGCAGGTTCTCGGTAATCCATTCGCCGTCGATCTCTCGGGCGATTTCCGCCTTTTCGGTGAATCCGACAAAGGCGGCCATGGCGGTGCCCACCCCCTCGATGGGTTTGGGACCGCGATCCACTTCTTCTACATACACACCTGGTGATAGATACTCAGGCATCGAACCCTCCTTCTCGATGATTTCTTAGACACTTGCCAACCAGTCCATCTCTACCCGGCCCGACCTGCCGGCCGGATTACTGAAAATCCAATTTACCCAAGGTGTTGGCCAGCTGGTCTGACAACCTTCCATCCCGGCCACCTCCACCGCACCGCTCACGCCTCTACACTCGATCGCGACCCTCCTTTCCACCGCAGGGACCCGCACCGGGTGGCGCTCTCTTCCCCACATACCCAGGGGCACACCGGCCCCGGCACGGCACATCGATCGCAGCCATCCCTCACCGCCTCACACTGTCACGTCAAAGTCGGGGGACGGCACCGTGATCTTGGCCTGCTTCAGACGATCGCCATTGGACGCGATCTCCAGCGTGTACTCGCCGGCCCGCAGCCCGTTGATGGCGAACTGGCCCTCCTCCTGCAGCGGGATCTGCAAGCCCCGCTCCACCAATGTCAATCTCAGCTCCTCGACCGGGCGCTTGCTGTGCACCGTACCGCCAATGCTCCAAAAGACCTCCTCGCTGCCCGGATCCAGTGCCTGCTGTGACGGATCGGCGGCCTGGCCAAAGCGCACCTCCCGGGTCCGCACCAGAGGCGTAACCTGCGGCTGGTACGGGTCCAGCGACACGGTCAGCGTCAGCACGATGGAGGGCCGGATCTCGTTGTCCAGCGCGTTCCACACGTCGGCTGGATTGCGCAGTTCGTCGTCCTGGGCCACTTGGAGCGGTATGGGCCGCGGTTGCCCCTGCAGGCTCTCGGGCAGCAGCTCCTCGGGCAGGTGCGGCTGGCGAAAGAGCGCCATCAGCGCCCGCGCCAGCAAATTATGCTCGTCGTCCGGCTCGTTGGCCCAGGCGGTGACCATGTAGTGCAGATCGACCCGCACCGGCACCCGCCGCTGCGTGGCCGTGCCGTCGGTGTTCTGCTCGACCATCCACTGCTGTGAATGGCGCAGTTTCAGGTTCTCCCGGATATCGTGCAGGAACAGGTTCAGCGTCGGCCGGCTGAGCCGCGCCGCCCACTCGCGGGTCGGCTGCTCGAAGGTCAGGTCCACCTCGCCGTTCTCGATCGGCATCTCGCGGATCAATAGTTGTCTCAATACCTCGTCCAACTCATGGAACATGCCCACACTCCTTGCTCAGCTGCCTAGTCCTGCTTCAGCTTAGGTGCTGGCTCGGTCTCTTTGGTCGCATGGTAGTGGTTATTGCCGACATAGCCTAGGACGACAGGCGTCTTCTTGGGTCGGATAGCCGTCAGCTTGTCC
>JASFOV010000380.1:0-5080 GCA_050116355.1 Anaerolineae bacterium | reverse complement strand
TGCGCGGGCCAAGGGGCTGCACGAACGGGCGGTCCTCTTTGTCCATACCCTCAAGAACGCCTCGCTGCCGCTGGTGACCATCATCGGCCTCGACATCCCGCTGCTGCTGGCCGGCGCTCTCGTCACTGAGACCATCTTTGCCTGGCCGGGCATGGGCCGCCTGTTCTACGATCACTTAGGGCGCGGCGACGTCCCGGTGGTGATGGGCATCCTGATGCTCGTGTCCATAGCCGTGGTCCTGTTCCAGCTCCTCACCGACGTGACCTACGCCTGGCTGGATCCGCGCATCCGCTACGACTAGAGGGAGGAGCTGCCTCATGGCGATTTCAGAAGACAGCATGACGATTGCAGATTTTGCCCAGAACCATGTCGCGGCGCCGCTTACGATCCGGCAGCTGGTCTGGCGGCGTTTCCGCCGCCACCGGATGGCCATGGCCGGCGCGATCATGCTCATCCTGATGGTGCTGTATACCCTCGGCGGCACCCTGTTTTTCACCGAGGAGTATGCCAACTATACCGAACTCACCGGGCGATTGGAGCCTCCCTCCCGCGAGCACCCCTTTGGCACCGACACCGTTGGGCGTGACATCTTGGCCCGTACCATATACGGTGGCCAGATTTCGCTGATGATCGGTCTGGCGGCCGTGGTCGTCGAGGTGTTTGCTGGTGTTTTGGTCGGTGCCCTGGCCGGGTACTATGGCGGCACGTTGGACAGCCTTCTAATGCGCTTCACTGAGGCTATGTTCAATATCCCTCAGTTGTTCCTGTTGCTGGTCATGGCTCGCTTCTTTGGCAACAAAGTCCCCAACGTCCAGTTCCTCGGTCGCCAGTTCAGCGGCAGCGTGATCGTCATCGTGGTCATCATCGGGCTGACCAGTTGGATGTACTTGGCCCGCATCGTGCGCGCCAATTTTCTGTCGCTCAAAGAGCGAGAGTTCATCCTTGCCGCCAATACCATTGGGGTACGTAACCTCCCCATCATCTTGCGCCACATCCTGCCCAATACCATGGCGCCTATCTTGGTTGCGGCGACACTCGGTGTGGCCAATGCCATCCTCTCTGAAGCCTATATCAGCTTTTTGGGCTTGGGCGTCCAGCCGCCGACTGCTACCTGGGGCAACATGCTCGAACGGGCCTACGACTATATCGATACCGCCTGGTGGCTCTGGTTCTTTCCCGGCATTTTGATCGTGTTAACCGTGCTGAGCATCAATTTCCTGGGTGATGGCCTGCGCGATGCGCTCGACCCGACCACAGTCACCTGATGCACGTTGTCTACACCGCCCATCACAAGCTGCACGCCACCGCTGATGTCCAGGTCGAAGGCCGTCCCTTCGACACTGAGGAACTGCCGGCCCGGGCCGAGATCATCTTGGCTGCAGCTCGTTCAGCAGGGCTTGGGCCCGTCATCGAGCCCACAGACCACGGCCTGGAGCCGGTCTTGGCCCTCCATGACCCCGACTATGTGACCTTCCTCCAGACGGCGTACACCGATAGTGCGGCCCATTTCGGCGAAGCGGGGCCGGTCTTCACCTGGACTTTTGCTCCGCGGTATGCGCAGCGCAAGCCCCACGGGCTTCTTGGTCTCAAAGGCTATTATGCCTTCGGTTGGGGCAGCCCCATCCTGGAAGGTACGTGGCCGGCTGCTTACTGGAGTGTGCAGTGTGCGCTGACCGCCGCCGACCGCGTGCGCTCCGGCGAGCTGGCCAGCTACGCCCTTTGCCGGCCACCGGGCCACCACGCCGCGGCCGACCTGTACGGCGGGTTCTGCTACCTGAACAACGCCGCCATCGCCGCCCGCTACTTGCAGGGGGCCGGGGAGCGCATCGCCATCCTCGACGTGGACTATCACCATGGCAACGGCACCCAATTGCTCTTTTACGACGATCCAACGGTCCTCTATTGCTCGCTGCACGTCCATCCGGACCAGGACTATCCCTACTACTGGGGCGAGGCCGACGAGCTGGGCGAGGGGCCTGGCCACGGGTACAATCGCAACTGGCCCTTGCCCCGTGGCACGGATGACGTCCAATACCTGACCACCCTGGATGAGGCGTTGGGCGCCATTGACCGCTTCGCACCGGGTTACCTGGTCCTGTCGGCCGGCCTGGATACCATCGCTGGCGATCCAGCCGGGGGCTTTGAGCTGACCATCGACGGCTTGGCCCAGGTCAGTACGCGCATCGCTGCCCTGGGCTTGCCGGCTGTGATCGTGCAGGAGGGCGGCTATCTGCTCGAACGGCTAGGCGAGAGTGCCGTTGCTTTTCTTCAACCCTGGGCCACGCTCTCTGATGCCGGCGAACCCCGCAGGGGAGAGGACTTGGGCCGCCGATGACCTTCACTATGCCTCTCATCCAGGCCCGCGGCACCCATCGCCAGGTGGGCCAACAGATCGGCGAGCAGCTGGCCCCTCGCATCCGGCGTGTCGTGGCCCGGATGGAGGAGCAGCTGCCTGCTGGTGTGAGCTGGCAGGAGATGCTAGACAAGAGCCGGCTCTTTTTGGCGCCGAGCCGGCAGGTCTATCCCCAGTACGTCGAGGAGCTGGAGGGCATCGCCGCGGGGGCCGGCGTGTCCTTCGAGCGACTGTTTGTCAGCCTGTGCGAAGAGCTCTGGGAATCCCCGCTCTGGAAAGGGGGACACCGGGGCTGCACCGATTTCGCCGCCCGCGGCCGCGCCACCGCCACTGGCGCAACCTTGTTGGCGCATACCAACGATCTGGCGGCCGAGGTTGAGGAGGATCTGGCCATCCTGCAGGTCCAGGCCGGCGACGCCCCCGAGTTTCTTGGCGTTTCGGTCGCTGGCTTGGGCTACAGCGCCGGCTACAACGCAGCCGGCATCAGCCTGACCGGCAACCAGGTCTCGGCCAACGACGTCCGCCCTGGCGTACCGCGTCTGCTGGTGGTGCGGGCCATCCTGGCCGCGCGGCGGCTGGGCGAAGCGATGGATGCCTGTCTCCTGCCCCGACGGGCCTCCAGCTACAACAACATCATCGCCGATGCCTACGGCGAGATCTATAGCTTAGAGGGGTCGGCCACCGACTGCGAGCCGGTCTACATTGACGACGACATCTTGGCCCACGCCAATCACTATGCCAGCGTGGCCATGCGGCGCTTTGAGGCCGACCGCAACGACATCGGCGGTTCGGTCCTCCGCCACCATCGCGCCCTGCGCTTGTTGCGTGAAAACCGGGGCCGACTCACGCCCGAGTTGTTCCAGACGCTGCTGGCCGATCACGCCAACTATCCGGCCTCCATCTGCAAACATGGGCTGGAATCGGTTACCGTATTCAGCATGATCATCGACCTCGGCGAGCTCCGGGCCTGGATCGGCCGCGGCCGCCCCTGCCAGACGACCTACCGCGAGTACGCCCTGCAACCCTGGCGCCCACCGGAGGACTGGCCGCGCTAAAGGAGGCTTCTTGACGGTACACCACCCCATCCTAGATCTCGAGACCCTGCTGCGGGTGCCCTACGTTGAGCCGGATATGGGCTTCGACCTCTCACCCGTTGGGCGGGAGGTCGCCTTCAGTTGGAACCCCAGCGGCCAATGGGAGATCTATGTCGTGGCCATGGATGGCCCGGGCGCGCCCCGGCAGATCACGTCCGGCGCGGGCGCCAAGTTTGCCCCCCGCTGGTCCCCGGACGGCTCGCGCCTGGCCTATGTCCTGGATTTGGATGGCGGCGAGAACTACGATCTCTATGTGTACGATCTGCGCACCAGTCGACACAGTAACCTGACGCCGGACACCCCATTCGCCCTCCAGCCCAACTATGCCTGGTCACCGTCGGGCGGGCAGATTGCCATCATCTCTGACCGCGGCGGCCGGTTCGATACCTATCTCCTGTCCCTGACCGGGGCGCCCACCCGCCGCGTGCTCAGCGTACCCTATCCCGACTGGGAGGTGGATTGGTCGCCCGACGGGCACTGGTTGGCCGTCGTCGTCGAGGGTGAGGGCCAGGATCATTGGACTTTCCTGGTGCCAGCGCAGGGTGGGGAACCGCTTCAAATCTCGCAGGCGGGCCAGCCGCTCTGTGCCAAAGGTACTCGTTGGTCGCCCGATAGCGCCCACTTGGCCTTCGCCTCGGATGCAGCTGGCGATTTCAACCTGGGGCTCTACGAGCTGGCCACAGGCCATATCTCGTGGCTAACCGCCGGGACGGGTGACAAAGGGGGGCCCGCCTGGTCGCCCGGCGCCCGACGGCTGGCCTATGTTACAGCCGAGGGGGCGTCTTCTGCATTGTCTATCCTCGATCTGGAGACCGGTTCGTCGACCCACCATCGCGTCGCCCCTGGCGTCCACTGCCGGCCGAAGTTTACGCCGGACGGCGAGCAGATCGTCTTTGTTTTTGACGATCCGGCCCATCCCTGCGATCTGTGGCGCTTGGTACTCAGCGATGGCACGCTGCATCCGGTGACGCGCTCGCTGCCGCCTGCGCTGGCGGATGCCCCCTTCGCCCTACCGGAGGAGATCCGCTATCCGGGCCTCGACGGCGCGCCGGTGCCGGCCCTGCTCTACCAACCCCACTGGCAGGCGTCCACAACGGCCAGGGGCGGATCGGCCGTGGTCTATGTCCATGGCGGCCCCAACTGGCTGACCCAGGTCACCTGGGACCCGCTGGTGCAACACATGGTCAGCCGTGGCTGGGTGGTACTGGCGCCCAACTACCGTGGTTCTACCGGCTACGGCCGGGCGTGGCAGCACGCCAGTCGCTTCGACCTGGGTGGCGTGGATACGCAGGACGTCGTTGCCGGTGCGGATTACTTGGTGGACGAGGGCCTGGCTGATGCGGCGCGCATTGCCGTCACCGGCCGGAGCTGGGGCGGCTACCTGACCATGACCTGCCTGACCCAATATCCGGACCGGTGGGCTGCCGGATCAGCCGAGGTGCCCTTTTTGAATTGGTTCACATCCCATGCCAACTCGCGCGAGGACCTCCAGCATTGGGACCGGGAGAACTTTGGCGATCCGGAAGAGAATCGTGATCTCTGGCACGAGCGATCCCCCCTCTTTTTTCTCCACCGCATCCAGGCGCCCGTGCAATTGATCAGCGGCGCCCACGATGTCCGCTGTCCGGCCAGC
>JASFOV010000379.1:0-5082 GCA_050116355.1 Anaerolineae bacterium | reverse complement strand
GGGCAAAGGTGGCCGGTCCTGCAAAGCGTTGGGCGCGCAGCACGCGATGGCTGGCGCCCAGGCGGGTCGCCCCCACCGGGCGTTTGACCTGGCGATACAGGGCCCGTCGTCGCCGGGCGCACTCGAGGGCCAGGACACTGGTCGCATCGGCGCAGACTTCATTGTTGCGGATAGTGCTCACCATCCAGTTCTGGCTGACGGGAGCCAGGGCGGAGTTGCTGCCCAGCGGGCTGAGCGGCGATAGCTCGATGATCTCAAAGGTCGGGGGAAGGCACTCAAAGGCGAGCCGGTCGAAGGCCAACAGCTGCCGGGGATCGACCTGCGCCGGCTGCACAAAACGGCTGCGCTCATACTGGCCCATCACCTGGCGGGGGTCCAGCCGGCTGGCCCGCCGCTGGTAGACGGCCAGTAGCAGCGACTGCAGGTCAGTGGGACTGAGGCGGTCAGCCAACACCGCCAACAGATCGGGAATGCCCGTCTGGCGCACAATGCGCGCCACAATGTCATCCACCGGACGGTGGGCCCCGTCCTGCTTCTCTTGGCTCGCCATCGACACCCGCTCCTTGATCATGGATGAATCGCGCACAAGCTGACGGTGATCACGGTGGCAGAGGCTATCGTCCACCGACCGAACCATTGTAGCACCGCAGCGTTCAAAGCACAAGCAGATCTGGGCTGAAGGTCGAGGGCTAAAGGGGGTGGGTCAGATTGTTTCGTTCAGCAGGATCTCTTCGTACAGCTCCAGCCGGTTGCCGTCCAGATCCCGGATCCAGGCATGCCTGCCCCGTTCCCATTCCAGGATCCGGTCTTCGATCTCGACCCCGTGCGCCCGCAGTTGCTCCAGGAACTGGTTCAGATCGTCGACGCGGAGATTCACGACAAAGCCCCGATCGCCGGCGGGCAGCTCGGAGGTGGCCTGGTTGATGGCGAACACCGGGTTCTCGCGCTGGACACCGCTCTCCGCATCCCACGTCCGGAAGACATGGTAGTAGCCAGTGCCATCGGGGTGGGGTTCGAGCTCGATGCCCAACACGCGCTCGTACCAGCTGGCCAGCCGCGTGACATCTTGGCTGGAAATAAAGACGCCGCCGATGCCCTGCACGTTTGCCATGGCTCTCTCCAATCCAAGCGGCGGGTCCCGGCCTACTGGCTGCCGAGCGCCGCCTCAATAGCCGCCTGCAGGGCCTGGTAGTTGTTCCAGTTTTGGACCAGCTGGCCGTTGACCAGCACCGAAGGCGTGCTGCTGATCCGGCGCTGCTGGGCCTCCCCGATCTCGTCCTGCACTACGGAACGATACTTGCCCGAGTCCAGGCATTCGTTGAATTGTCCGGTATCCAGCCCCAGGTCCGCGGCGAAGCGCTTGAGGTTGTCCTTGCTATAGGCGCCTTGGTTCTCACCCGACTGTTCGTCAAAGAGCTTGTCGTGGTAGTCCCAGAAGCGGTCCTGCTCATTGGCGCACTCGGCCGCCTCAGCCGCCCAGATCGACTCCTCACCGATGAAGGCAAAGTGGCGGTATACAAAGCGCACCTGCCCCTGGTCGGCATAGTCGGCCTTGAGCTGCTGGCCGGGGCCTTCGGCGAACTGCCGGCAGTACGGACACTGAAAATCGGCATACTCGACGACGACCACCGGCGCGTCCTCAGCGCCATAGCTCTTTTCCATGGACACCACGTCCGAGTCGGCTTGAGATGAGCCAGCGCCTTGGTCCAGCAGCGCGAGCGCGGCCACGGCAACCAAGGCCACCACCACGATGCCGGCGATGACGGCATAGGTGGGCAGACCGGTCTTCTTGCCGGCCGATTGGTTTCTAGAACGTCGTTTCCTACTGCGTCGGTTCGAAGGCATATATGTTCTTCCTCTACGTTTGTTCGGTTGCTTCTTCCAAGGCGGGCATGGCAGCCGCCGTGCCTTGGCCGGCCCATTTGGCCAGGGCCGTCACACCGGTGATGATCACAAAAGCCGTAAACGCCATGAGCGGAATGGTCAGAAATCCAAAATAGTTCACATAGCGCAGGCCACAGGGGATGCCGACGGAGCACGCCGGGGAATGAGCGATGATCCCCAACTGGAGCAAATAGTGATAGGTCGAGACGCCGATGCCGATGATGGAGAAGGGCAACACATAGTCGAACACACCCTGGTCGTGCTTGAGAATGCCGATCAACAGGATGAGCGTCAAGGGATACATCAGAATGCGCTGGTACCAGCACAGGGTACACGGCACAAAGCCGACGATCTCGCTATAGTACAGGCTGCCCAGCATGGCCGTCAGCGCGGTGCCAAAAGCCACGTACGGGCCGTATTGTGACCAGATGGTCTCGTTTCTACTCAAACTCTCCCCCTCAGCGCCCCATACCGCGGATACACGGGTATGGTGATACGCGTGGGACGAATAGCGCTCACCGCCCAGGTCCAGCGGCGGCCACGCATCCGCGCCTATTCTATCTTACACTGGGGGAGTTAATTTGTCAAGTTAATACTATATTAAATATTTGGATGGTGAAAAGCGAGTATGGGAGCGGTTCAGTACTGGCGCATCACCAACGGCAGATAGGCCGTCAGCACGTACTCGTCCGCGCCGATGTCGGGCATGCCCAGGCGCGCCTGACCATCAAAGTCGATCAGCACGCTGGTGACCAGCCCCGCCTCCCTGGCATCCGAGGCCGGCCCGATGTGGTAGTCTCCCTGGACCGCGTCGACAAAGGCCGGATCGCCGGATAGCACGACCGTCCCGGGATCGAAGGTAGCGGTGCCGTCCACGACCGAGTCCGTCCCGTTGGACCACGAACCGGCGCCCCACAGGGTGGCTTCCATCGCCGCCGAGCAGCCGGCCCCCACCTGGATGCCGACGGCATTGCCCGCCACCAGCGTGTTGGTCAACGCCGCCGTCGAGCTATCCGCGATGTACAACCCTTGTCCACCCCCACCCTGGTTGTTGGCCAGCGTAGTGTGCAGGAACTCGGCCGTCGAGTTGTTGTACAGGTGGACGCCGGCCCCGTCGCCGCCGCCCGTCAGCTGGTTGCCGACGATCATGTTATTGGCCAGCCTGACGCCGGTAGAGGAGTAGATCCACAGCCCGCCAGCCAGTCCGGCGGCTTGGTTGTCGTAGATGTAATTACCGGTCAGCGTCGCCCCGTCGCTCAGGATGAGGTAGAGACCGGCGCCATAGTCGGCGGTGTTGGTGTACAGCCGGTTGCCCGTCAGCTCACCACCTGGGACCGAAGTTAGGTAGGCCCCGCCGCCCAGCCCCGCCTGATTGTGGTGGAGGTCATTGTCGGCCAGCGCCAGGTCGTCGCCATAGCCGGCATAGATCCCGCCCCCATAGTCGGCGGCCGTGTTGCTGTAGATCTGGCAGTCGCGTATCGTGGACTGTACCGACAGGGCGGAATGGCCCACCGTCCACAGCCCACCGCCATAGTGGGCCGTATTGTTGTACACGACGTTGTCATGCAGGGTCACAGCGCCAAAGTGAGCCGCGAGCCCACCGCCATAGCCGTAGCCCGACGCGACCGTGCTGGCCGTGTTGTCCCTCAATATGTTGCCGCTGACCTCGGCGGCGTCCATCTCGCGCAGGTACACGCCGCCGCCATAGCCGTTGCTGGCGGTGCTGGCCGTGTTGCCCTGAATGCGGTTGCCACGCAGCATGGCCGTGCCGCCATGGACGCCGATGCCACCGCCCCAGGCGATTCCTGTCCGGCTGGCGACACTGTCCCTGATGACACAATGGGAGACTACCAGGTTGCCGTTGCGGCTGTAGATACCGCCGCCGACGTCATAGCCGAGGGGGCCCCCGCCCCCCGCCCCGGTGGCATCGCCGCGGGTGATGGTCAGGCACTCGAAGGTGGCGTCGACGCCGTCGGCTACGGTCACGGCTCGGCCGCAGCCCACGGCGTCGATGACAGTACGAAACGCCTCGCACGGCGCCGGCTTGCGCCACAGCAGCGCCGACGGCAATTGCGTGACGTTCCAGCCGCCCTCCAGGGTAAGCGGCTTGTCGATGGTGAGCATAGCGGCGTAGACAGCTGGGGCGAACTTGTTGGCCAGGCGGATGGTGTCGCCCCCACTCGCCTGGCCCAGCGCGTACTGGATGGTCTGGCAGGGTGCCTGGTCATCGCTGCAGTCGCCGGCGTCGGCGCCGCCATCATCCAGCACGTAGCGGATGGTCGCCTGCAAGCCGGCCTCGGTAGGCGCTGGCCCCAACGCCAGCAGGACGATCAGGGTAAGCAACAACGTCTCCACAACGAACAACGGTCCTCGTAGCCACTTCATCGTGACACTCCTTTCCTCTCCAGGATACTACCACTCCCCTCAAGTCGTCTCTTGGGTCCGCTTCCAGGCTGGTTCCAGGAACTCGCCCACCCGCCGGTACTCGCCGCTCCAGAACATCAGGGGCTGGTCCCGCTGGTACGTGCTGTCGATGTGGACCGCTTGTACCTCACCCACGAACCACTGGTGGCTGCCGCCAAAAGCGACCCGGTGCACGACGACGCACTCCAGGTTCACCGGGCACTCCTGGATCAAATGGCTCTGGATGGCGCTCCCCGGAAAGGGAGTCAGCCCCGCCTCTTGGTACTTGTCCGCCCCGTTGCGACTGGACAGGGAGCCACAGGTGCGCACCGCCTCCACCTGCTCGACGGTGGGCAGGTTGATGCCGAACTCGTTATGGTGTTCGATCAGCTCGTAGGTGTACTGCCGGGGGATCACACCGACCATGACCGAAGGCGGTTCGAAGGAGTAGAAGTGAAAGGCGCCCGCGGTCATGATGTTCCGGGCCACCGTCACCAGCACCAGCGGAAAGGGCGGCAGCGCCCAGATCCCTTTGGACAGGTCGGCAATCTGCTCTTTCATCTCACCCCTCGCTGGTCAAGATGCGGGAGAAAGCACCCTCGCGTCAGCGCATATAGGTCGTGGCTCTGGCACGGGACCCGTGGCTAGGGCCAAAGCATTATACTCCAATCGTGGGAGAGGGTCAATGGTAGACTGGTACTGTCCTACTGGCAGATCAACACCGGCCAGCGACTGGTGCGTAACAGGTGGTCGACGGCGCTGCCCAGCGCCACCTCCAGGAGCGGCGAGCGACCA
>JASFOV010000378.1:0-5106 GCA_050116355.1 Anaerolineae bacterium | reverse complement strand
TCTCTCGACAATCTCTTTGACCAGCGCCAAGCCCAGCCCGCTGCCGCCGTATTGCCGTCGGATGGTGCCATCGACCTGGTAGAAACGCTCGAAGATGCGTTCTTCGTGTCCCGCGGGGATGCCGATGCCCTGATCTGATACGCTGAGCACCAACTGGCCGTCACTTCGCTCCAAATGAACCATCACCGCGCCACCCGCCGGGGTGAACTTGATGGCATTCGACATCAGATTGTCGATCATGCGCCGCAGGTGACTCTCATCACCCAGTACTACAGCCTTGGAAACCTCTATCTGCCCGCCGATCGTCAGGCCGGCCCGCTTGGCCAATACCTCAAAGTCAGCCAACGCACCAGCCACCAACTCATCCAGCCAGATCTCTTCGATCACCGGCTCGCGGCTCTCGTTTTCCAAGATCGCGGTGATATTCTCCACCAGCTCCCGGAGCGCCGATGCTCGCTGCACGATAATCTCCAAGGAATCGTGCATCGCTCCTGTGACCGGGCCCAAGTCGCCAGCCATCAAGAGCTCCGCGTAGCCCAAGATCATGGCCAGCGGTGTGCGCAACTCGTGAGACACATTGCGCATGAACTCACCCTTCAGGCGATCCAGATCTTGCTGCTGTTCTAGCGCCATGGCCAGCGCTTCCGTTCGTTGCTGCTCGAGGGCGTACATGCGCACATTCTCCAGCGCGATCGCCATCTGTCCGGCCAAGATCGCCAGCAGGTTCTGTTCGCTAGCGGAAAATACCGAAGCGGGGCGGCATACCACCAAGATACCGACGTCGCGTTGCCCCGTACGCATGGGCGCCAGAACCACTGGGGCGGGCTGCAATCCAGTACACAACGCCTCCCAAAACGGCCCTTGTCCCCGCAGCCGGTCCATGTCCAGCGCGAGGACGCCTTCTTCCTGGAACGCCCAATCCACGGGGCCCGCTCGATCGCACTCATCCAGCCCAATCGACAGGTCATCGGGCCAATTAACCTGGGCGCCTGCGCGCAGCGTGTTCTGGCTCTCGTCAAACAGCAGCAGCGCAGCCCGCTCCACCTGCAACTGCCGCACCAGGACTTCCAGCAGACGCCGCGACAGTCCCTCGACATCCGCTTCTAGCAAGAAGGCCTGTCCAATCTCCAGGATCGGCAGCTGCGAAGTCAAACGCTGCCGTTCCTCTTCCATCCGCTTCTGATCCAGCGCTGAGTTGACCGCCGCGATGAGCTCATCGACGCCAAAGGGCTTGAGCACGAATCCGCGTGCCCCGGCATTCACCGCGGCTATCGCCCGGTCCATGGTCGCGTAGCCGGTGATGATCAAGGTGACCAGATTGGGATCGATGGCCGTCACCCGGCGTAGGAGCTCCAACCCATCCATCTCGGGCATCTTGATGTCGGCGATCAACAGATCGTACGACTGCCGGCCGACGCGCGCCAGGGCCTCATTGGCGCTGGTGAGCCCATCGACTTCAAAGCCCTCATCCTCCAGGAGATAGACACACAAGCGGATGATCTCTGGCTCATCATCGACAATCAGGACCCGCTCACTGACCAAGGACCACCTCCCTCTCCTCGACCTCTGGTTCCAGCGGCAGCCAGACGGTAAAGATGCTCCCCGCCCCTGGCTCACTTGTCAGCGTGATGCGGCCGCCATGCTCTTCGACGATGCCCAGACTCACCGACAGCCCCAGGCCCGTGCCCTGCTGGCGCTGCTTGGTGGTGAAGAACGGCTCAAAGATGCGGGCCCGGATCGACTCGTCGATCCCAGAGCCAGTATCCGCTATGCGAATGGCTACCGAACCGCTCGTTTTCTCACTCCGCACCAACAGCTCGCCGCCGCCCGGCATAGCTTGAATAGCGTTGGTGAACAGATTGAGAAAGACCTGCTTCATGCGACCGGTCGCCAGGATCAAGGGCGGCAGGCGCTCCTCATATTCCTCAACAATTATCACGCCGCTGGTCTCTGCTTGACCTCGCACCAGGTCCAATCCGCTACGAACCACATCATTCACGTTGGCTGGCTCCGGATACGACTCGCTTTGTCGGGAGAAATCCAACAAGTCGCGGACGATGTGCCGGGCCCGCATCGACTCATTGACGATCGTCGACAGGTTCTGGTAAGCGGGATCGTCGCGCTCGGTGGAGCGGAGCATCAGCTGCGAGAATCCGAGCACCGAGGTAAGCGGGTTGTTCAGCTCGTGCGCCACGCCGGCCGCCAACTCGCCAACAGCCGCCATTTTCGCCGAATGCACTAGCTGAGACTGCGCCTGGCGCAACTCATCGAGCGCCGCCTGGGTTTGGCTCATCAACCGGGCATTGTCGATGGCCAAGCCCGCATGCGCCGCAAAGGCCGCCAGTAGATCGGCATGCTCGGCATGATAGTAGCCGGGTGCTGCGCTCTCCAAGCACAAGAAGGCAATCACCTTGTCGCGCACAATGATCGGGGCAGCAGCCCAGGATCGGATCCAGTCTGTAACAGCGATGTAGGTCCATCCAGGATCCGTGGTTGTATCCCGCACAACGCGCGGGCGCCGGCTGATGAACATCCGGTGAAGATTGGCATAGTCCTCGACGGGCATGCGAAGTTCAGCAATCTCCTCGGAGGTACCCATCCGTTCGTAGCCCCGTTGCTGCGTAATGCGCGCCACACCGTTTTCGATCTGCATCACATTGGCGCAGTCATACGGAATTACGATCTCGATCTGCTCCAGCAGTTGAACGAGCACCCAATCGGGATCCAGGCGGGAGCCGAGGACCAGGCTGGCCTTGCGCAGCGCTTCTGCCTCCGAACTGCGCCGTCTCTCGGCCTGAAACAGTCGTGCATTTTTGATGGCGATCGATGCCTGGCTGGCAAATAGACTCAACAGTTCGGTATCATCCGAGCTAAAGGCCCCTGGATCATCGGACACCAGATCCAGCACCCCCAGAAACTCGTCGCCCCAGCGGATCGGTACACCGGCAAAGGAGAAGGGATTCTCCTCGGTGGGCATCGCGGGTTGCCCTGCCAAGGATCGTTGCTCACTCACCGACAACGGCTCGCCGGTTTTCCAGATCTCGCCGGCCAGCCCCTCTCCCCGGCGCAGGGTCACCCCGATCAGGTCCGAACCGGCCCCAATGATGACCACAAGCTCCAACAGGTCTTTGTCCGGTCGGTGCAGGTACAGGCTCCCGACTCGACAGCCCCACAACTCGACAGCATGTGACACGATGGAATGCAACAGAGCGTCGAGATCCAACTCGGTGGTCAGACTCAAACCAACCTCGCGCAGCGCTTCCAGTTGCTCGGTCCGGTGGCGCAGCGTCCTCTCTGTCCATTTGCGTTGCGTCACATCGCGGCCAACCGCAATAACCTCGCGGATAGCACCCTGCTCGTCCAGGATCGCCCGGTGCGACCAGGCCAGCCAACGGAGCCCATCCTTGGTTAGGGCGCGCACCTCATGGTAGCAGGTGTGCGGCGGCAGCTTCAACGTCTGCAGCGAAGCCCGGACGCGTTCATGATCCTCCGGATGGATCATGGGCAACAGCTCCTTGCCCAGAATCTCGTCTTCCATGCAGTCGAACGTCCGGCAAAAGGAGGGGCTGACAAACAGCAAGCGCCACTTGGCGTCGAACTTGATGACCAGATCGTTCTGGCTCTCGACCAACAGGCGATATCGTTCTTCGCTCTCTCTCAGGGCCTGGCTGGCGGACAGGGCTTCGGCCAAGGCCCGCTGTTGCCCCTCCTCGGCTCGCTTGCGCTCTGTAATGTCCAGAGCTGCGAAACTCAAGCCGGTCATGGGATCGTGCGCGTCCACCGGGCAGGAACTCAACAGAACGTCAATCACCCGGCCGTCCTTGCGCACGAAGCGCGTTTCAATACTACCCTCGCCCCACTGGGTTGCACCAGCGTACTTGACTTGGCCGACGCGCTCAAACTCCTCACCGGTCTCGTACAGCAGGCGTGTGCTCACCCCGGACAACTCATTGTCTGCGTACCCCAACATCTCATGGAAGGTCTCATTGGCCCAGCCAATGACCCGGTCGGCGATTACCCCGATGCCCACCGGCGCGGCGCGCAGGATCGCCTGCAACTGTTGCTCTGATTGTTGCAGACCCCGCTCCGCCACTTGCCACAGTCTTTGGCTGCGCTGAGCCACAATGAAGCTCGCGCAGGTAGTCAGAAACGGGGCTAGCGAGTCGATCAACAACGGGTCATAGCCCTCTGCGCGGTTGGCGACGCCCACTATGCCGACCAAGTCGCCACCGCTGAAGAACGGCAAGCCGAGGAATGTCTGCAGTGCAGGACGTGCCGGCACCAGTTCATCCGGCAGCGCCTCCGTTTCGGGGCCAGTCACTGCAACCGCCTTGCCCGAGGCGATGCTCTGTCCCAGCAAAGTATCTGGTCCACCAAGTACTATCACCCGGTCCGGGTCGACCTGTCCACCGCTTGGATGGGTTTCGTCCTTGACCAAGTTCCGGACAGCGTGCACTCTGAGACCCGGGACCTTGTCCGCGGCGCCCACCACTTCGCCGATGAAGCCATACTGGCTACCGGTCAGGGACAGCATGCTCTGCAAGAGATCTTCCACAGCAGCCTGGGGATCGCCATCGTTCATGAAGCGCGCTTGAGCGCTCCGCAGGGCGACTAGAACCGCGTTGCTCTGCCGGAGCGCCAGCTCAGCCTGCCGTTGGGCGGTTATGTCACGCTGCACACCGCACACGCCAGCGATTCGCCCGTCTTCTGTATAGAGACAGGCGAAACGGCCCTGCACATGAAATGGCGTGCCATCGGCCTGTCGCTCCTGCGCATCCTGCACGATGGAGCCGTCATCAAAGAGCTTGCGCCACATAGTCTCGCTATCCTGTCCAACACCGGCTACGAACTCCCTGGGGGCCAGTCCCAAAGCGCCATCCCGCGCCACACCGTACCGGGTGAGCAGTGTATCACTGACATGTGTCACCCGCAAATGGTGAAGCGCATACGCCAGTAGCTCGTCCTTGTCTGCCTCACCACTCCACTCTATGGGCTCATCGAGCATTAGAAACACAAAGCCGTCCGAAGCCTGCTCCAGGAACGTCGCTAGCTGAGCCTGGCTCATATGGTCCGGGGAACCAGCATTCTGGCCATTGGCCGCTTCCT
>JASFOV010000377.1:0-5126 GCA_050116355.1 Anaerolineae bacterium | reverse complement strand
TGAACCCCATGCCGGTCGAGGTGCAGGGCCCTGCACCTCGACCGGTTTCTTTTGTCCCCGTGTAGCGTTTCCAGGGAGCGCAGCCCGGGGCGGCGTGTCTTTGTCAGTCGAACACGATCTCCAGTGTGTTGGATTCGGCTGACACGTGTGGTACCTGTCGCAACAGAGATTCCACCTTGCGCTGGTCGCGCACCGGGGTGTGTCCCATCCACTCCCGTACATCCTCGGAGGTCGCATCCAGCCGGAGCCGCATCCGGTAGGCGCCCTTCTCGCTGGGTTGGAACCAGGCCAGTTTTTGGATGGGGACAAAGCCCTTGCCTTGCTGCGGATCAAAGCTCTCGCCCGGCGCCAGCCGCACAAAATCCTCTGGTCGCAGCCCGCGCGCATAGTCCAATCCTTCGGGAAATCGCATCCCCACCGGCCCGGACGGCCCTTCGATCTCGACTTGGTACTGCGGATACCGTAGTCCCTCCGATCCGGGCAGCACGCCGACCATCCAGATCGGCTCGTCCGAGACGTTGGTGATGCGCACGGATAGGTCTAGCGGGCGGCTTAGATCGTGGTGCGAGCCGGTGGCGGATTCCAGCTCGAGCCTGATCGGATTCTCCCCGGTAGGGCGGTCCTTCCCCTTCTCTCTTTCGTCGCTCATGCGCCGTACTCCCTCACGTCGCCTTCAGCGAGTCGATCCGCGTCTCGATCTTCTGGATGACCGATTTCTTCACATCCATGCGTTTGAAGTAGCGGGCTGTCCGCTCCAGGATCGTTTCTGCTTCCTTGGGCTTGTCTATTTCGCGATAGCACTCGTACAGCAGGTCGACCGCCCGGCCGTGGGTGATATTGTCCAGGCCGGAGCGTTGCGTCGCACGCAGCAGTTTGCTGGCCTCGCGCAGTTCTTTGGCGGCTGCTTCCGGTTTGGGATGGCGAACCTGCCCGGTGATGACGTCCTTGAAATCCCGGGATTGGCTGTTGCCAAAGCAATAGTGGATGTAGCGCGCCAAGTGGGTGGTCGGGAAGCGCTTGGTTACTTGTTTCAATTGCTCGTTGCCAGACTCCAGATGCTGCGCTCCGCGCATATAGAGCACGTGCCCTTGCTCTTGACCAAAGGTCCACAGCGCGATCTTTTCCTCCTCGGCAGTTGCGGGAAAGGCCACCCGGATGCGGAGCGCGTTGGAGCGCAGGCGCAGGCCGCCAGCGCCGTACACGGCCCAGATATGGTATTCGCCGGGTTCCTCAAAGTAGAAGCCTTCGGCGCCATAGGCGATGAATATGCTCTCGTATAGGCTCTCACCGGCCGGCAGCTCTGTCGTCCGTCCCTCGCCACACAGCTTGAACAGGGGCCGGTAGCGTCGCACGCGGCCCTTGGGATCACGGATATACAGCTCCAAAAGCCCGAACTCGGCATTGAGCATATCGGGCACCACCACCGGCGTGCTGGTCTGGTTCTTGAGCTTGATCTCGACCGTCACCGGTTCGGCAAACTCAAAGAGCTGCCGTTCAGGGCGGGTGCGAACGTAGAGGGCGACCGGCGCCTTCTCCTGGCTCTTGGCTGATACGGCCCGGGGCAGGGCCATATCGTGTCCCAGCGCACCAAAAGCCGCTCCGCCCGGGATGACCTCCATCAGGGCGTGGTGGCGCAGGTGGCGCAATTCCTCTGGATCGAATTCGAAGCGGCACTGTTGCCAGTACTGCTCCGTGCCGTCCCACCCCGGCGGCAAGTCGTACCCGTAGGGATAGCGCCACGGATAGTTCATCCACGATAGTGACTCCGGGTGATCTTTGTCAAACGTATGCAGCAGGTTCAGAGCATGGCCCAGTTCGTGCACGCAGGTGCGCAGGTAGTTGCGGTCGAACTCGGCCTCCGATAGGTCGCCCCAGCTGTGTCGCATGGTGGCATAGAACGCGGCCGCTCCTTGGCGGGGAAAGGGATCCGCCGCGTCACGGTACTGGCTGTCGTACATGATGCCGGTCACCAGGTATTGGGGATAGAGCCGGAAGTGGGTAGCGATTAGGAGATACAGTTTCCATTGTGGCTCGTCCCGCCACTCCGAGAAGTGGTACTCCATGGCGTGGTGCAGCTCATCCTCGTTCCATTTGAGATCGGTTCCCGCTTCGACCGGGTCAAACACCTCGCTGTCCGACAGGATTCGCATGTCGATGCCGGCCCGGCGGTAGGCGCGGGGGATGTCGAGGTGCAGGCGTGGTAGGTCGGGCGGCCGAACCTGCACCGACTCCGTGTCAAACTCGCGTGGAAGCTGGGTATCCCGGATGCGATCGATCTCCAGTTCGATGCTGCGGAAAAAGGGGGAGGTCTTGTCGCACAGAAAGGTGGTTTGCTGGTTGCCCCAGTGAATGATCTGGACCGTCGCCGGGGCTGGCGGTTCGTGGGCGCTCCGCACCGGAAGGACCACACGCAGGCGCTGCTGGACGATTGGGTCCTGGCCCTCTGGATCCAACTCCAGATTGTGATAGCGGATCATGACCCCGGCGATCAGCACGTGTTCGCCCCCCCAGTTGATCCGCGGATGCTCGACGATGAACGAGTAGCGATAGTCCCACTCTTCATCCCCGATATCGCGGAATAGGTCGCCGCTCACCAGGTTGAGGGACGTATAGAGTTCGCTGGGGTTCGGTTCGCGTAGGTCTAGCCGCAGCACCAAGCGTGAGGTGCCGCGCTGGCCGGTGTAGGTGCCGCTGATGGCCTGGCGCGTCCCGACCGGCAATTGTTCGTCTTCGTCCTCCAACAAATCAAACACCATCTCGTCCATGGCTCGAGCCTCCTCTCTGCTGCTGGTGCCTACGATCAGTACACTGCAATAGGTGGCTTGTCATCTCCGGTGCAACGTGGTCCGGGCCAAAATCCGATCCCGCTGCTGGTGGATCCAGTGGTTTCAGCGTCCCTTCCCAAGCACGGCTTCCAGCGAGGTTGGTGTTCTCCCTCACACCGTTGCGCTCTTGATTATACACGATCCAGGGATGGTAGGCAATCTCTATTGACAGAGGATAAATATATGGTGAACGGCCACATTGCCCGAGTCCACGACTTTGGTCGGCGCCACCTACTGGGGTCGAAGCGTTTTCGCCTTAGCCAGCCCCTTGTCTGTGGGCACGTCGGTCGGCGGAAGGTGCGGGAAGGGGACCTCCAGCCCGTGGCGTTCCATCAATGCTTCGTCCTGCAACAGCTTGGTTGTCGGCCCGTTTGATACCATCCGCCCGCCATCGAGGATCACTGTCCGTGAGCACAGTTCCCAAACCAAGCGCATGTCATGGCTAGCGACCAGCATCGTCTGGGGCAATCCGCGCAGCAGTACGATGAGACCTCGACGCGTCTTGGGGTCCAGTCCGGCCGAGGGTTCGTCCAGGACCAGAATCTCGGGGTTCATAGCAAGCACCGTTGCGATGGCGATCCGCTTGCGCTCGCCCACGCTCAGGTGGTGGGGCATCAGTTCTTCATAGCCGACCATGCCTACCGCTGCTAGCGCCTGCGCTACCCGTTCGTGGACCTCGTCTTCTGGAAGCCCCATATGTAGCGGCCCAAAGGCCACATCCTCAAAGACGGTTGGCGAAAACAACTGATCATCTGGGTCTTGGAAGATGAGGCCCACTTTGCCCCGGACTTGCCGCACCGTTTTGTCGTCCACGCTTAGACCGGCCACCTGCACTCGGGCCCCGTTTTGCGTCCCGGCGCGCAGCGTTCCGTTGAGATGCAACAGCAGAGTTGACTTGCCGGCCCCGTTGGGCCCGACGATCCCCAGCTTTTCGCCGGGTCGAACGGTCAGGCTGACATCGTGCAGCGCCTGTCGCCCGTCAGGGTAGGCGAAGGAAAGATGTTCGATCTGGATCACGTGATTGCTCATCAGAATTCCTATATTGGGAGGCGGAGCACCGCCCGGCCCAAGATGACAATGGCCACGAGGGCGATGACCCAGCCCAGTCCGACCCACGTGTCGCGCGTTTGCCATCTGAGGTGGGTGAGTGTGCGGACCTCACCGGAAAAGCCCCGGGACAGCATCGCCGCATAGATGCGTTCGCTGCGCTCGTAGCTGCGGATGAAGAGACTGCCGATCATCCCTCCCAGGACCTGGGCCCGCCACCACACCGTGCGCCCCGTGCCGACTGACCGCGCTGCACGGGCTGTCTGCAGACGCATGGCCTCATCTATCAGCACGAACAGGTAACGGTACATAAACGAGATTGTCGCCGTCAGCACTGCCGGTATATGCAAGGAGCGCATTGCCTTCAATAGGTCCGGGAAAGGCGTAGTGGCCACCAGCAAGCCGCTGACCATCACCGACAGCCAGGCCTTGATCATCACCGTAGCGAACAGGGCGAGCCCTCCGTCAGTGATGGTCAGCGTGAAACCAAAGAGACCGCCTTGAGCGGAGTCGAAGGGCCGCCAGGACCACACCACGTCGCCAGCCTGGGTGAAGGGTAGCGAGATAGCCACCATCCCCACAAACGGCAAGACAATCGCCGAGCGCTTCAGTCCTTCGACTAATGGAACTTGGGCAGTGAGTACCGCACCACAGGCTAGTGCAGCCAGAAGGGCGAAGAGAAGCCAATGGCCGGGCGGTGTTGTCGTCACGACCAGCACAAAAGCCAACGTAGCCAGCAGTTTGAGCCGTGGATCCAGCTGGTGGACCAGACTGGTGCCTTGCCTGTAGCGGTCCAAGAAGCTATGACGCATCGGTTGCTTGTTGAGGCTCGTCGGTGGCATGCTCCGACCGGCGGCGCATTATCCAGGCTAGCCCGTAGCCCACGCCAAATAGCAGGCCAGTGCCCACCAAGCCGGCTACAATGGTCGCCACAGCCTCATTCTCGATACCTGGGAAAGAGTAGTCGGGTATGATTTGGTAGGGCGAATCCTCGGCTTGATCTAGGAACCCCTCATTCTCGGCGACCCGCTCCAACCCGTCTGGGTGGGGGGAAGCTAGCGGAGAGAGGATTGCCACCCCAAAGGCGAGCAACAGCCCGGCTACCCACCAATACTTGCGTAGTTTCTCCATAATCCACCTCACGCTTCGGATGGCTGGCGCAGGGTCAGCAGGTCAGGTCGCGCGGCCTGAAGGAAAGCCAGCACCCCAACGGTGATCATCCCCTCGCCGATGCCGATGAGTATGTGCACGAGG
>JASFOV010000376.1:0-5161 GCA_050116355.1 Anaerolineae bacterium | reverse complement strand
GCCTGTCCCTCTTCCCGTGGCGGGGTTGGCGGTTCCCCAACCACAGTGCGGACCAGCTCGCCTGCGGTGAGCTGGCGGTACAGCCTTTGGGTTTCACTGGCTGGCGCTGCGCCCAACTCGCGCTCTAGTACCTCGGCGCACAGCCGGTACTGCCGGCGTACGCTATCCCGGTCCTCCAGCGCGCCGTAGATCCGCATCAAGCGACGGTGGGCGGCCTCGTACAGCGGGTCCAAGGTCACCAGCCGCTGTGCGTGGGCAAGTGCCGCCTGGTGCTCGTTCTGCCCGAGCAACGCGTCGACCAGGCTCTGGAGCGTGCTCATGGCTTGCTGTTCCAGGCTGTCCCGCTGGAAGAAGAGCCATTCATCAAAGGCGGGACAATCGGATGGCTCAGCGCCTTCCAGGAGAACACCACGGTACAAGCCCGTGGCTCTGAGCAATGCGTCCACGTCCAGGGTTTCCGCCTCACCCGCGGCTACGGTCTGGAACTCCAGCGCATCGACCCACAGGTGCGGGCCGGGCTCAAAACCCACGTTGCCGGCATCCAGCACAACGAGCTCGCTGCCAAGCGCGCGGCGCAGCGAGTATAGGGCTTGGCGCAAGCTCTGCCGGGCGCGAGAGTCCGGACTCTCGCCCCATAGCAGCCCGGCCAATTTCTCGCGGCTGTGGATGGTGTCGCCTTCGAGAGCCAGATAGGTCAGCAACGCCAGGGTTTTGGCCGAGTGCAGGCGCACCGGCCGGCCTGTTCTTGTTAGGGTTGGAGGTCCCAGAAGCCGGATCTCGGTCGTCACCATGGAAGACAGACTCCCTGCGCAATCTCGTGACGTCTTTGTGACGCCCGTCGATATAATGGGAGTATATCACATGTGCAGGCTTTTTGCCAGAGCTCACCGCAGCAGACCGATGACGAACGCCGAGGCGGGCAGCCGGACACAAATTCTATGCAGAAGGAGACAAGAAATGTTCAAGAAACCCGTACAACTACTTACAATGATGGTTATGCTGGGCCTGCTGTTGCTGCCGGCGTCGCTCCTGGCCGCCCAAGAAGCAGACACCGGGGCAATGACCCAGCTGGACCCGGGCGACCAGCATTGGTACACGCTGGACTACCAAGGCGATGGCGCCCTGGAGGTCTGGATGGATGTCGAGCCTGCCGGTGGCGCAGCCTTTATGATCGTCACCCCGGAGGCCATCCGTGCTTGGGCCGCTGGCGAAGAGCTACAGAGCATTGGCCGCGGCACCGAGAACAAGTTCGACGACGCCGACCTGAGCTGGTCCAGCAGCTCGGCCCAGGCGGGCACCTACCATCTCGTCGTCGAGTATGCCGGCAACGGCCAGGATTCGGTCTACTACTCGCTGGAGATCCACGGCGCCAGTCTCGCGGCTGACACTGCGGAGGCCGGGGACGAGGCCGCTGCCGGCGGTGAGGAAGCCACGGCTGGGGACGAGGGCGCTGCAGCTGCCGAGGCGCAACCGGCCGCCGCTCAGCTGGCCACCGCCTCCGCTGTATCGCGGCTGTCCAACCAGCCGGGGCGGGCCATCGTGACGGCACGGGGCAACCACTTTGTCGTTGACTCTGTTCCGCCGCTGGGCGGGCCCAACGAGGAGATCAACCCCCTGGACCTGTTGCTGGGCGCCCAGGCCACCTGCGCTGCCTTTGTGTACGAGACGGCGGCCCAGGAGATGGGCATTCCTGTCACCGATATCTCCGCCACGGTGGAAGGCGACTTCAACCCGCAGGGCGTGGCCGACGGCTCGGTCAACCCCCGCTTGCGGACGATGCGCGTCCACATGGATCTGACGGGCGCGACCGAGGAACAGGCGGCCCAGTTGGCCGAGCAATTCAAGTCGCGTTGCCCGATGTACACCACCATGGAGCGGGCCCTGCCCATCGAGATCACGACCGGGGAAAAGCCCCAAGCGTCGGTCGCCGAGGGCTTGAGCACCGCTTCGGCCACAGCGCGGGTATCCAACCAGCCCGGCCGGGCCATCGTCACGGCACGGGGCAACCATTTTGTGGTCGATTCGGTGCCACCTCTGGGTGGACCCAACGAGGAGCGCAACCCCCTGGATCTAGCGTTAGGCGCACTGGCTACCTGCGGGACCTTCATCTACGAAACGGCGGCGGAAGAGATGGGCATCGCGCTCACCGACATTTCTGCCACCGTAGAGGGTGACTTTGATGGCCGCGGCGTGGCCGATGGCTCGGTCAACCCGCGCATCCAGGCGTTCCGCGTCACGATGGAGGCCGGTGGCGCCACGGCGGAGCAGGCCGAGATGCTGAGCCAAGAGTTCCAGAGCCGCTGCCCGATCTACACCACGCTGTCTCGCTCGGCGCCGATCGCCATCGAGAATATAACCCAGTAGCGAGAGGCAACACGCGGTCAGGCGTCTCTTGTCGGGGAGGTAGTGAAGACCGTGCAAGCGGTCATGCGTGACGAGTAGCACCATACAGAACGGCCCCATGGGTGGGGATCCCCACCCATGGGGCCGTCAGGCGCTCCGTCAGGGCAAGGCGCCCACCACCTGGAACGTATCGACAATGTTCGAGAAGGCGTCTACGTCGGCGTCGGTGATGAGCTGGCCGATGACCCACACCAGGAAGCTGCCGTCTTCGGGCACGGCGGCGATGTTAATGATCGTGCTCAGCGGCTCGCCACAGTCGTAGTACAGGTCATAGTAGCCCACATAGTAGCCATCGTCATAGTCATAGCGGCCGTCCAGCACGCACTCCTCGGTAAAGCCCACGGTGTCGAGGAAGGTGTTGAGGTCGTATTCGGCGATGAGCGTGTTGGACGCGCCAAAGAACACGCCGGGTGTGCCATAGCTCTCGTTAAAGCCGGCCAGGTCGGGTGCTGCCGAGATGGCCGCGCCGATCTCCTCGCCGTCGCTGACCCATGGGCTGCCGTCGATGTCGTTCCACTCTTGGGGAATCTCCATCTGCAGGAGGCCCAGGTCATCGGTCACCAGCGTGAAGCCGGAGTAGCCGGGTGCGCTGGGTTCATCCTCGTTTACGACCCGGGTGGGCACCACCGGGATCGAGACCGCCTCGATGGGCTGTCCATTGATCTGGCCCTCTAGCAGCTCGTCGGTGTCATAGCGGTACACCTCGACGCTGAGCACGTCCCCCGGGTCGTGGCTGCGCAGGATGTCACAGTAGTCGGCCATGGTGCCGTCGGTGGCCAGGACCAGGCCCTCCAGCTTGAAGAGGATGTCTCCACCCTGGATGCCCGCCTGATCGGCCGGCGAGCCTGACTCGACCGACGCGACCCAGATGCCGGACAGGCCTTGCCCGTCGTTCACTGCCGTGCCGTTGATGCCCAGGGAGTTCACGTTCTGACCGGCCCGCAATTGGTCAATGATCTTGAGCGCCTCGTCGCGGCCGATGGCGAAATACTGGTCGACGTCGGGGGCGCTGGCATAGTGGATGGCCACCACCTGGCCGTCCTCGGTTACGATCGGTCCGCCCGAGTTGCCGGGGTTGGTGCTGGCATCATGTTGGATGACCGAGTCGACCGAGGCCCAGCTCGATTCCCCGTCGGCGTTCTCCTTGGCCACGATGCCGCGCGTCAGCGTGAACTCCGGATCGCCCAGCGGAAAGCCGGCGGCATAGATATCCAGCCCGGCTGATATCGGGCCCTGGTACCACTCCAGATAGGGGTAGCCGTCACCGTCGATGTCGATCACGGCCAGGTCCGAGCACTCGGATACGGCCACGACCTTGGCATTCAGCGGTTCGCCCTCGCCGCCGATCCATACTTGGAGGAACGCTGCGCCGGTGACAACGTGGTTGTTGGTCACGGCCAGGCCCGATTCGTCGATGATAAAGCCCGAGCCGGTGCCGGCCATATTGACCTGCAGCCCGACGCCTGGTTCCACGAAACTGCCCTGGGCTTCGATCTGAACCACGGCGTCCTTGACGCCTTCCAGTGAAGTCACTCCACCCGTCGCCTCAGGGGTATCGGTTGGGGGTGGTTCGGTGGGCGCGGGTGGTTCGGTGGGCGGTGGCGCCTCGGTTGCGGCGGGCGGCTCGGTCGGCGCTGGAGCCTCAGTGGCGGCCGGCACCTCGGTCGGCGTGCTGCCACAGCCGGCCAGGATCAGAGCAGCGACCAGCAACAAGATCCAAAAAGACCTGCGAACACTGGTGAGCATTTCGTCCCTCCTACTCGCGATTGTGATGTACCTTTGATCGGGGGCTGCCAAATCCTGCTTCTGGCATAGCCATCGTCCGCTTCATTCCCGGTGCAAAGCATCGTGGCCTACCGGGGGATGGGGGTTGGTGCGAGCATCCCACCGGCTGTCCCTCATCGTGGGGGAGGTAGCCGCTTGCACAACCAGATTATACAATAGCCGTCTTGTTCTGTCAAAGGAGCGAGGACGACCCTGGCCCATCTCCTACCCCCACCGGAAGCGTACGCCATAGCCGCCCAGCGGGTAGCGCCAGTCGATAACGCCGGCCGGGCAAACGATGCGGCACGATCCGCATTCCAGGCAGCCTTCGCAGGTGTGCACCAGCTGGCCGCCAAGCCACTGGTACAGGCCGGCTGGGCAGGCGTAGGTGCACGGTCGCTCGGCGCACTGCTGGCAGACCGCGGCATCGGTGATCTCGATGTGCGGCTCGGCATCGGTCTTGAAGGTAAGCGTCGCCAATCGTTGGTCTAGGGTCCAGGGCATGGTCACCATCCTTGGTAGTGTGTCTGTACGTCCTGCAGCTGCCGCCAGTGGCGGGTAGCGTCGTCGGCGGCCTCGTCCAGTAGGGGGCGGAGATCGGATGGCGTCAAGGCGCGCACCAGCTCCTGGTAGGCCTCGACCCAGAGGGGACGATGGTGCAGCGACGCCGGGTCGCCCACGTCTTCGCCGTAGCGCGTGGCGAGGCGCCGGGTGGCCGCCGGGTTGTTTGCCATCGCATAAAGCAGGTCCTGCCCCGCCCACCAGCCCCGCCGCGCTTCGGCCAGGTACTCGACCAGGCCCGCTTCGGCCAGCAACTCGTGGTAGCGGGACAGGGTCGCCGCCGAGACGTCCCCTTGTTCCAGGGCGTGCTGCACCGTGCGGGCGGCGGCCACACCGCTGGCCATGGCCGGCCAGGAGCCCACCCCCTCCCGGGTATTGATCTTGCCCGCGTCGCCGGCCAGCAGAACCCCGTCGCCGTAGAGGCTGTCCAGGT
>JASFOV010000375.1:0-5164 GCA_050116355.1 Anaerolineae bacterium | reverse complement strand
ACTCACTGCCCGGGGGATTCGTGGGGACCTGCCAGCTCTGGCGAGTCAAGGCAGGGCGCTTGCATCCCTTGGCTGCCACCCCGGGAGAGGGCTGAGGGTGTACAAGCAGAGCGGCTGGACATCTTGACTGTCCAGCCGCCTGACCTGACGCAAATCTAGCCCCACTTGCCCTTGTTCATGTGACCTTGCAGTTCGGCTTTGACCGCCTGCTGGGTGATCTCGGCTTCCTCCAGCGCACGCTTGAAGATCTTGACACAAGCGGGATCCAAGTTGTCGTCGATGCCGTCCTCAGCGACATCGATGACCTGTTCCATGAGCACAAAGAGCTGCGTGTGCAGGCTGTTGGTAAAGCGGGATCGCTCAACCAACTCGGCCGCCTTGGCCTCCAACTCGGCAAGTTTCTGCTGGCTGGCACCACACTTGGGGCATTTGTGAGGCGCTTCCTCACCATCCCAGACGTATCCGCAAGCACTACATCGCCACATGTTTTGTACCTCCTTGTTGAAAGACTGTGGATTCCGACCCTCAGTATGCACCTTCGCCCAAGAGCACCTTGGGGATCGTTCTGAACAGGATTTGTAGATCCAGCAACGGCGACCAGTTTTCAATATAGTACAGGTCGAGCAAGACCATTTCGTCAAATGTGAGTTCACTCCGGCCCGAAACCTGCCACAGGCCAGTGATTCCCGGCGCAACCTCCAAGCGACGTTTGTGCCAGGGCTGGTAACGCTGCACTTCAGAGGGAATCGCCGGTCGGGGTCCGACCATGCTCATGTGACCCATCAGCACGTTAAACAACTGCGGCAGTTCATCCAAGCTTGTGCGGCGGATGAAGCGGCCTACGGACGTGATACGGGGGTCATCGCGCATTTTGAACACTGGCCCACTCACTTCGTTCTTGTCCAGCAGGGTGTCCTTCTCTTCCTCAGCCCCCACGCGCATCGAGCGGAATTTGAAGCAGGAAAACAGTTGTTCGCCTTTGCCCACGCGAATCTGGCGGAAAATGGACGGACCGGGTGAGTCCAGCCGGATGATGATGCTGAGCAGGACAAAGAGTGGCGCAAGGAAGATGAGGGACACGAGTGAGATCACCACATCCATGGCCCGCTTCATGAACTGTCGACTACCACTGATAGAGATATCGCGAACACCGATCATGGGAATGCCACCCAGATCCTCTACATCCAGGTGGCTGAGGGTCATCTGGAAAATGTCGGGTACGATGCGGACGCGCACCTGTTCCCTCTCGCACTGGGCAACGATGCTCACGATTTTGCGGTGGTACATCCAAGGTAGGGTGATGATGACTTCATCGATGGCCAACTCCTTGACCAGACGGGGGATATTCGAGGTATTGCCCAAGGCCTTAAAGCGACCGATATCCGTTTGGCCCTTGTCCGGATCATCGTCCACAAAACCGACTACGTGATACCCTAATACCGGCTGGGCAACAACGTTTCGCATGACCGTGCGCCCTACTTCACCGGCACCGACGATCATCAGCCGATCGACGCCCAGACCTCGCTTGCGTAGCCGATTGCGCAGGAACCGCTTTCCCAGGCGGCTGATGCTGAGGAAGATGGTGATCAAGATGCCGGCATAGAAAAAGATCAGCCGTGAGTAGAGCGTAGGTTGGAAAAAGAGGACAAGCACAAAGATGATCAGGATAATGCCTGTCGCAGTGCCGGTCGCGATTCGATAGACTTCATCAAACCATGAGGCGCCCCGAGGCATGTTGTACACCCCGCCCAACCTGTAGATGATAAAGAGTAGGATCGTCAGCGCCAGCGAGATAGGGATAAATGTGGTATAGGGGACAAAATTGGCTTCGTCCACCGCAGCGAACCACTGCAAGGCATAACGGAGCCAATAGGCGATGGCAAATGCCAGGTTAATCAAAAAGACGTCGGTAATTGCGACAGCCGTGGAAAGCAAACGGCGGTATCTTTCAAACACCTTGTTTGCCCTCCACAGGCATTAGGGCCTGGCGATAGCTACCCAGCGTGTGGCGGGCGGTTTGCTCCCAGGAAAAGCCCTTCGCCCGTTCGACGCCGGCCGCCTTCATTCTGGTCCTCGCATCTGTATCGACCAGGACGTGCTGCATCGCTTCGGCTAGCATCTGGCTGTCGTTTGGATCGACCAACACCCCGGCTTGCCCTACTACCTCGGGCAGCGACGACGATGAGGAAGTGATAACTGGCGTACCACACGCCATCGCTTCCAAAGGCGGCAAGCCAAACCCTTCGTACAGCGACGGATATACAAACAGTTCTGCAGCGTTGTACCACCAGGGCAGATCATCAAGTGGGACATAGCCCACGAAATGTATCTCGTCGCTCAGGTTCAGCGCCTCAATACGCTCGTAGATCTCATCGTACAGCCAGCCCTTCCCCCCAATCAACATCAACGGTGGACGATCCGGGGGCAATTGCGCATACGCCTGGATCAGATTGGCAACGTTCTTGCGCGGTTCCAGCGTGCCAACAAACAGGATGAATCGATCCGGCAGCTGTCGCTCCTCGCGGAAAGCGTCCACATGCTCAGCCGGCAGCGGCTGAAAGCTGCCGTCCACCCCATTGTATATCACGTCAACCTTGGTGGGCGCGATGCCATAGTAACGTACCAGATCGCGTTTGGTACTGCTTGAGACAGCAATGACGCGTTTGGCTCGCCGCACCGACTGCCTTGTGAACGTTTTAAGATACAGCCGATTTAAAGCCCGAAAGGCCTCCGGATACAGAAGGAAACTCAGATCGTGGACGGTGACCACCAGCGGACAAGCGCTGACCACGGCCCCGACGAAGGCGGGCCCATGGCACAAGTCGGCACGAGACCGGCGCAAGGCATAGGGCTGGATGACCTGTTCCCAGAAGATGCGGACCGGAGGACGGTGCGTTGGGAGCGGCGAGATCTGCAGATGAAGTCCCGGCACATCCCCAAAACGCCAGTTGCTGGCAAAGATCGTGTACTCGACCTGCGGATCTACCTGTGGCAGATGCTCGAGCAAGTTATGGATGTACCAACTGATGCCTGCACTCCGGTAGCCAGCAGCCGCTGATAACAGATGGGCGTTCAAACCGATATGAAGCGCCTGTTGCTCATCCTCTCTCACAAAGATCATTATACCACCAGAATCAGCCAGCGTCAAAGCAGAGGCTGAACTATTGATCTGTTTCGATTCTACCGCTTTTCCGCTGTTTGCGCACCCATCCGCTGATGACCTGGACTGTCTACCCCGACGACCGCAGAAACAAAGCTAGGGATTCAACATGATAGGTCTGGGGAAACAGATCCACAGGTTGTACCCTGTCGAGATCAAAGCCAGCATCGACCAAGACGCGGGCGTCGCGGGCCAGGGTAGCTGGATCACAGGAGACGTAGGCGACACGGCGTGGCGCCAGGCGTGCAATTTCCTCCATCGTCCGGCGTCCAGCCCCGGAACGAGGGGGATCGAGCACGACCAGATCCGCGTGGTCATCCCATGTGTCCAATCCCCGCTGGACCTCACCCTCGATCAACTTGATCTGTTCCAATTCGTTGGCATTGTGGAGAAAGTCGGCTGCCGCGCTGGGCTCGGACTCGATGCCAGTGACCCGGCCCACCTGATCCGCTAGGGACAAGCCAAAGAGACCCACCCCGCAGTACAGGTCCAACAGCGCATCACCCTTGTCCGGTGCAAGATATTCCCCTACCAGCGCCACCAGGGCCTCCGCACCGCCCGTGTTCACCTGAAAAAAGCTACCCGCAGAGACGCGATAGTCCCGACCGGCAACATGCTCGACCAGGTATGGATTGCCCATAAGTACTACGGCTTCGCCATCCGCCAGCAAGATCACGCATGACACAGGAAAATCGACTTCGATGTCAAAGTCCTCATAGTGATCCAGCTCAAAAATGGCCATGAGATCGCCCGTAGCTGACCCACAGCGGAGGCTCAAGCGGCGCAACTGAGGCCAAGCCATATCCAGAGAGGACCACAAGTCAACCAACAAGGGGTCTAGGATCAGGCAGTCGTCCACCGGGATCACACGATGGGTATCAGCTGTGAGATAACCCAGATGGCCCTCGGGGGTTACACTGAACTGCACATGGTTGCGATAGTTCCACGGACGCGCCGCCCCGATGATTTCCTGGACATTCACTGGATGCAAGCCACCCACCCGGCCCAACTGATCCTCCACCACATCGCATTTGAACTCTGCCTGGGCCTGATAGTCGATATGCTGGAATTGGCAGCCGCCGCATTTGCCCGGGCCAAAGTAGGGGCATGGTGGCTCGACGCGATGTGGTGAAGGGTGGAGCACGTCTAGTAGGTGAGCCCGTGCCCAGCGAGTGTGTTCTTCATAGATTTCGACGCGGACGGTTTCCCCAGGAATGGTGTAGGGCACAAAGACGACCCGGTCTTCGTAGCGACCAAGCGCCGTGCCACCGTGGGCCATGGTGGTCAGTTTCAAATCGATCGACTCAGTCATTCGACATCTCTCGCGGGCCACCACAAGCGCTCGCCCAAGGCGACCACCGGGCGGTGGCTCTCTGCAAACTCCTGAAGGCGATGGGGCATCTCTTCAGAACTGCCAAAAAGCACAGATAACTGGGTGTGGTAGTAGGCCGACGCTTCTATCTTGGCGGCAAGATCACCCGTATCAAGGGGCACGAGCTCCGGACACCAGTCATGCGCTCCGATTGCTCCCAAGGCGGCTTCAACTGCACCTGGTTGCAGGGCGTAGGGAACTTCTTCATAGTAAACCAGCCGGTGTTGCTGTTTCTCAAGCCTCCGCGCTAGGGCATGGCCGATCTGGTGGTCAACATGATGGCCAACGCCCAACGGAGCATAGATCACAGCTGTCCCAGGGCTGGGCAGGATACCGATCAGATCCTCGTATAGCGCCTGCATGTCTTCTTGGAGCAGAGGGTCGGCCGGATGCACATCGCCAAACAGCGCCTCTTCTCCATTGTAGAGCCATTGTCCACCGCCGCTGGAGCGATAGACGGCGTCGAGATAGGAGAGGTGACAGGCCTCGGCATTCAACCGCGCTAGGGCTGCCACATCCTCAGCACGGCGCAATCTCATGGGCCGCGGCGGGTTGCCCCAGTAATCGTGCTGTATGCGGGCAAACACCGGCGCAGACCCGACAAACTCACCCGCCAAGAGGGTGATGACCTG
>JASFOV010000374.1:0-5170 GCA_050116355.1 Anaerolineae bacterium | reverse complement strand
GGTGACGCCCGGCATCATGGAGTGATAGGTTGGCGCGCCGGGGTAGGCCATCTGCACCAGCACCATCGCCGATACCATCTCGGCGTCGGCGACAGCAATCGTCCCGGCTAAGGTGGCGGGTGCGGTTGAGCCGGTGTTGGCCATAGACATGAAACCGACCGGTAGTCCAGCCTCAGCAAAGACCAACGCTGCCTCCAGCCCTCCTTTGTCCTGGGCCAGCGGCGCAATATTGCAGATCAGTGAGGAAAGTGGCGGGCGCTGGCGCATGGTCGTCTCATTCCCGGCAACGACCTTGGTCATCTCGACCGCATAGCGAGCCGCGACCTCGTCTACCACCGTCTCCGTCTGTACGTGCTTGACCGTATTGTTGAAAGAGGCATCCAATTCGTGCAGTGGAGCCGTGGTCGGATAGTCCTGGGCGCTGACCAGGGGCCAGTAGAAGCCAATGGAGGGCATGTAATCTGCCAACCGCGCCGTCTTGGCGACGTCCGCTTTGACCGATGGACGCAGTTTGCGAGTTTCGAAATCAATCGTCTTGGTCCCGCAACCATCGGTAGCGCAATAAAAGGACGTGCCATCCAGCTCGATGTCATGTTCCGGCGAGCGAGCGCCCATACAATAGTAGCGTGGCGCATGAGATAGGCTATCCAGCACCACGTCAGGTGGCAGCTTGACGATCTGGCTATCAAAATCCACCCGCGCCCCGTGCTCGGCATAGATTTTCAGCGCTTTCTCCGAAGGGCAGTGGACGCCGGTTTTTTCCAGGATCTCCAGCGTCGCCGACCTGAGCTGCTCCAACTGCTCATTGCTCAGGATGCGCAGGTGATAGCTCGGTACGATAGGTTGTAGTTCCGGCGTCTGGCTATGCATTGCATGCTCTCCTTTGGATCATGTATGACGTTCGTCACACACGCTACCCTATCCGGTCCGCCTCGCGCTCCGCCGCCGCCAGAATGCGATCCAGTTCCGCTAGCACGTCCACTGGTAGCGGCTCGGGATGATGTGTCTCATTGAGCCGTCTGAATTCTTCCAAGGCGACTTCCTGCGCGTCGCACGGGTGACCAGCGGCGTCCTCCTGCTCGAGCAGAGGCAGCCGAAAATCCCGGATGTGTTTGCGGGTGTGCTTCTGTGCCAGAAAGTGCCCGCGTGGGCCTACATTGGCGATCACATCCAAGGCCATATCTGACTCATCAAACTCAAAGCCGTGTAGCAGTTCGTAGGCATGCCAGCAAGCCTCGTGCTGCAAGATCATAAGCTCAGGGCAGAGCACCATCGAGCTGTCTGTCAAGCCCAAATAGCCGCAGACTTCGCCGCCATAAAAGGGAATCATCATCGCACCGGAGCCTGTGTCCAGGCCTGCCCGCCAGCCGATCTTGGCCGCGTCGACACTCACACTGCCGCCGCCAAGGCTGGGAACACCCCACCCGTGAGCCATCTGGACCGCTATCCAATTCACCGGTATCGGCAATTCAGCAACATAGGCACCCGTGCGCGGATGCATCAGCGAAACATAGTTGGAATGAAATACAGGGGTACCGGGACAAGCCAATTGCACCAGAACCATGCTGCTGACCACCTCGGCGTCCCCCATAACCAAGGCCCCCAGCGGCGTAGCCGGTGCGGTCGAGCCCATCGTCGGCATAGCCATAAAGCTCATGGGAATGCCCGCCTCGGCATAGGTCAGCGCATTATCGATACTGTGGCCATCTTGGGCCAGCGGGGCAATGGTGCAAAAGTTGGCACAGATGGGGGATCGCCGCCGCAGCATCTCGGCACTGCCTGCTACTACGGTCGCCATTTCCACAACCAGCGGGGCCAAAGTTGGGGGCACCGTCATCCCGCCCCGCACGTGTTTGAGCGTGTTGGTCAGGCTAGCGTGGCACTGGTGCAACGGAGCCGTGTGTCCGTAGTCCTGGGCGCTGACCATGGGCCAGTAGAAGCTGATCAGGGGCAAAGCATCGCACACCCGGGCCATCATGGCTACATCCTCTTTGCGCGAAGCCCGCACCTCGCGTGTCTCCAGATCGATCACGTGCACCCCAGTTCCGTCGGTGGCCAAGTAACAGAGACTCCCATCCAGTAATAGGTCAAAACGCTCCTCGCGCCCGCCCAGGACAAAGGAGCGTGGCGCAGTAGCCATCGCCTTTTCAACAAGATCCGGAGGGATGCAGACAGTCTCCGACTTCCAGTCCACGGTAGCGCCGCAATCGGCAAAGATCTCCAGCGCCCGTCGCGATGGAAAGTGGACGCCCACCTCATCTAGGAGGCGCAACGTACCCGCCTTTAACGTCTTGAGCTGCGACGGTTTGAGTAGATTGGTTTTGTGAGTCGATGGAAATGCAATGATATCGGGTGTCGCTGAATAATGCATTCTAACTTTAGAATCTCCGTTTGCTGCCATAGATGCCTCGCTCCCTGCGTGATCCCGGCGGTCGGTGCACGAGTATTCGAGACAGTTCCAGTTGAAGCCTCGAATCCAACAGACGTCTTTGCCAACGTGCTAGGTTGGTACGCTGGCTGCTGAAGCCAAGACAGATTCTATCCTGTGCTTAGCATCAGCAGGCAGCGATGGCGGCCGGTGGTTGTGCAAAATGTCCAACGCTTCCTCGTGTATCGTGTCCAAAAGCTCCGTGTCTACGGGAGGCCAAACCGGCACATACTCCCTGTGAGCATAGGCTCGCGTCTCGCGTTGACCCAAGAAATGACCGCCGCTGCCCACCCTCTCGATCAGATCCGCCTGGAGATATGCTTCGTCCGCAGCGAAGGGTTGCACAGTGTAGGCCATCTGGCGTGCGAGGTGATTATCCAGCACCATCTTGTCCAGGGACAGAATCTGGGCATTGCCTAGCAGCCCCATGCTGTAGATTTCGTCGGCACCGGCCAGCCAAGCCAGTAGCGTATGAACTGTGGACTCGTAGCCATACAGAGCATCAAGTTGTTCGGAGGCAGAAGACTGCCCCCACAGATTCACCGGCAAGTGGTAATGCCGCGCCAACTGGCAGAGGGCCAGCCTCATGCCATGCCCATCGGCGCTTCCCCCATAGCGACCGGTTTGCAGGTCCAGCTGCGAGGCCCCGGTCCCATAGATGATCGGCGTCCCTGGGCTGACCAATTGGTAGAGCACCAGGCCGCTTAGAAACTCGATATTATGCAACAGAGCGGTACCGCCTGGCGTCACCGGCGAGGTACCACCAGCCAAGGGCATAGGGTAGACCATAATCGGGACCTGCAGACGGGCTAGCTCGATACAGGCTTCGGTCATGGGCCCATCGTGCATGAGCGGCGAGATCGTACAATCCACAACAGAGAAGATGGGCCGGAACTCATCCTCCGGTCGGAGGCCAGCCGCCGCCCGGGCCAACTCTACGACAAAGGGCACCTGGTCGACGTTCAATACTCCGGTGCGGACGTGCTTGCTGGTCTGTTGGAAGGCCAGAGCAAAATGATGGATGGTGCGCACCGCTGACGGCACATCACTGGCGGCGACCATTACATTGACAATCTCAATCTGATCCAGCGCATCGGCAAAGAGCATTCCCCGTCTCAGGTCCTCCTGCGTGGAAGTATGCCGGTGACCGGTCTCGACGTCAATAGCTTGCGTGCCTTGGCTATCGGTAGTAAAGTGGGGGCGACGCCCATCGAGTACTACGTCGCGGGTCGAATCACGGGCACACAAGCGAACCACGCGTGGTGCCTGCTGCAGAGCCCACTCAACCAAATCTCGTGGAAGGCTGACCCACGTCCGATCATAGTCCACCCGGCATCCCGCGGCTTCCAGAATTTCCAGAGCGCGGGGGGTCTTGTAGTCAATGCCGACCCGTTCCAAGAGATCGAGACTGTGCTCATGAATGCGGTCGATCTCGCGGCGAGTCAGTACAGGTTGGAGTGCTAGCGTCATAGGCTCCTCGCGTTCCTATCCGATCTCCCGGTCCGCAGCAGCGAGAATCTGGGTCAGCTCGGCCTGTTTGGCGGCCTCCAGCGGTTCCGGTTGGTAGTGCTCGAGGATCCACTGCACCTTCTCACGTGCCACGTCCAAGGGGTGGCGATATGCACCCTCCGCATCCATCTGGTGACCTAGACCAGGGACCATGGCTGTGCGCATATGTTTGCGCGTGTGTTTCTGCGCCAGGTAATGCCCGCCAGGGCCGACCTTCTTGGTTACGTCCAAGGCTAGCGTCTCCGCGTTGACGTCGAGTGTCATCAGGGCGTAGCGGGCCCGGTGGTACAGCTCGTCGTCCAAGATGATCGCCTCGGGGTACAGCAGCGTGAAACTCCGGTTTAGCCCGATCCCGGTCACCCATTCGGCTCCAGCCGCGCTGATCAACAACGGATCCAGCGCCACGTCAGCTGCCGACTGCCATGTCCCAGGCTCCTCGCTCTCTGTGCCAAAGGCACCGCCGAAGGACGGCATGCCCCAGTGATGTGCCATAGCAACCGGGGCGAAGCGAGCTCGAGCATTCACCGGATAGGGAACATACTTGCCCGAGCGTGGATCGGCCCAGCCTTGCATGACCGAGTGGGACACAGGCGAACCGGGACTGGCCAACTGCAAGAGCACCGTTCCGCTGATGATCTCAGCATCAGCGACAGCAAATGCACCTGCCAGCGTGGCCGGCGCCGTAGTGCCCAGAGTCGGCATGGCCAACAGCCCGACCGGGATGCCAGCCTCAGCTAGGACCAAGGCTCCCTCGATGCCCTCTTGGTCCTGCACAAGAGGGGCAATGGTGCACAGGATGAGCGAGAACACCGGCCGGCGACGTAGCTCTTCCCGGCTACCAGCGATGACAGTACCCATTTCGAGGGCATAACGAGCAGATCTCGCCCCCATCAAGGTCTCACTTTGCACGTGCTTGACCGTGTTGTTCCACGAAGCGTCCAGCTCGTGGAGAGGCGCCGTCTTGCCATGGTCCTGAGCGCTGACCATAGGCCAGTAGAAAGCCATAGACGATAGATAGTCCACAATGTGAGCCATCCGCCCCACGTCGGTCTTGCATGACGGCCGACGCTGGCGGGTTTCAAAATCGACCGTCTCTACCCCACATCCATCGGTGGTAAAGTAGGTCGCACCATCTTGAAGATCGAAATCGCAGGCGGGATCGCGCGCCCCCACTCGGAAGTAGCGCGGCACCGTGGATATGGCCTTGAACACCAAATCGCGGGGGATCCTGAC
>JASFOV010000373.1:0-5190 GCA_050116355.1 Anaerolineae bacterium | reverse complement strand
CGGTAGCGCTGGCCCGAGATGTTGAACTCGCTGCCATGGGTTAGGTGCCCGCCCTGGAACAGGTCCATACCCATAAAGGTATCACCAGCCTCCATGAGGGCATCGTACACCGCCAGGTTGGCGGCCGCCCCCGAGAGGGCCTGGACATTGACATAGATGTCACTCGCGCGCGCGCGGGCATTGGCAAAGAGTGCGGCACACCGGCGCTGGGCCAGCGTCTCGACAAAGTGCACATAGTCCGTCCCTTTGTAGAAGCGACGGTCGGCATACCGGCGGTAGTAGGCCAGCTGGTGATCCAGATCGAGCAACAGATCCTCATCGTCACGCGTCATGCGCAGCGGGGGGTACCCCTCGGCATAGACATTGTTAAACACGCTGCCCAGCGCCTCCCGCACCGGCGCCGGGGCGATGCTCTCTGAAGGGATGAGGACGATGCGTCGCGCCTGGCGTTCTTCCTCTAGGGCAATAATGCGGTCGATGTCGGGATCGATATCCGATAGACTGGCCCCAAAATACAAGTCTCCATAATCTGGCATTGTCAACTCCTTTGTATTGTTCTCGCTTCCCAGCTCCTACTGGACTAGGAAGCTAAGTCATCCACATGCGCCTGCAAGGCGCGTACCATATCCTGCGGGTCCATCTCCAGGCCCATATCGGGACGGCCTGAACTGATGATCACCCGCTCTAGCTCCAGCACATTGCGATCCACATAGCTGGGAATGTCATCCCGCCGGTAGCCCAATACCGATACGGCGCCCACCGGGAATCCGGTCACCCGCTGCACATCCCGTTGCTGGGCCATCTGTACATTCTTGTCGCCCAGCACCGAGCCCAGCTTTTTGAGACTGAGTTGTAGATTACCGGGGATTACGGCCAGTGCAAAGCTGCGATCGGAGCATTGCACGATCATGGCCTTGACCACCCAAGCGACTGGAACGCCCAGATCCTCGGCCACCCCTTCGGCCGTATATTGCTTGCGATCCTGCGGTCGCGGCTCGAAGGCTATGTCTTTCTCCTCCAGTATGCGCATAGGCAGCGTCTTGGTGGTGCTTTTTTTCTTTTTGGCCATCGATTCATTCTCCCATCTTGACAATCGGCAGATGACGCCTCATCGCCCTTTGACTCCTCCAGCGGTACCATGACAGCAGCAACACCCCAGCCACGACCAGAACGGCCCCCAGGATCTGGCTCGCGGTCAACCGTTCGCCCAGGAGCACATAAGCGTATACGGCGACAAATGCGATCTCGCTCATGGCCAAGATGGTTGCCACACTTGCAGGCAGCCGGCCCAGCGCGAAGGTGTATACAGAAAAGGGGAGGATGGTCGATAGGAAAATGAGCGCCACGAACCAGAGCAAGGCCGGGCCTGGTACGGGCCAGGGTTGCGGCGTAAAGAACTGGAACGGCAGCAACACCAGCGCTCCAAAGGCAAAGGCATAGGTCAATGTCGTAAACGGATTGTAAGTGGCCCGCACCTTCTTACCAAAAAGATTCCAGGCTGCATAGGTCACCGGAATGCCCAACCCGATCAACAAACCGCCCAAGGACAACTGGACCTGACCCAGGACATCCAGACCAGAGACCAGTACGGTCCCCACAAAGGTAAGGAGGATAGCCAGGATTTTGCTCCAAGTCAGCGACTCGCGCCAGATGACCCAGGCCACTACGGCAACAATGGCCGGCATGGCTGCCTGTTGGACAGTCGCCACCGCAGCACCGTTGAGAAATACACCCAAGTTCCAAAAGACGTGAAAGATGCCCAGACTGCCGCCGAGAGCCACCAACCAGCGCAGATCGGCCCTCTTGACTCGTAGCCAGGCCGGACGTACCAGCGCCAAGCCCAGGACCAGGATGGCAAAGGTCGTGATGTCGCGCCAAAAGGCCAACGACAGGGCCGAGATCTCGATTTCGGCGGCGACAAGCTTCACAAAGATGCCCGATGTTCCCCAGCAGGCCGCGGCCAAGAGGACCGCCAGCGAGCCGACGAGATCCGATCGATCCCCGGCCTCTGCCGGGCGCGGCGTCGTTTGAGGACTAGTCATGCTAGCTCGAGCGTCCGGGCAGTTCCATCGCCTCGACATAGCGGCGGTTAAAGTCGGCGTCCAGATCCAAGTCTATCTGTTCGGCTTCGGCCGCAATCCGCTCGCCCCGGGCGAACTCCTGGTCATCCAGAAACAGGGCCGCCCCGAAGCCAGCCCCATTGGCCGACGTCTCGACGATGTCCAGATCCACCGCGGGGATCATGCCCAGGCCGACCACCGCTTCGACATTCAACTGGCTGCCAAAGGATCCAGTCAGGATCATGCGCTGCAGGTCGCCCGGCTCTAACTCCAATTGATCCAGCAAGGTCTCGGTGGCGGCGTGAATGGCCCCTTTGGCCTTCTGCAGCTCGCGGATGTCGTGCTGGGTTAGGTACAGCGGGATCCGGGCGGCTTCGTCCAGGGTCTCGGCCCCACGAAGGTCCACGCCCTGGTCGGTGATCAACAACCGGCGCACACCGCGCTCGTCGCGATCCAGCCGGTGACCAAAGACAGGATGCTCCTTGGCCAAGCGCCCGCTGACTTCGATTACACCCGCCCGGCGTAGCTGACAAATAAGGTCAAGCAAGCCCGATCCGGTCAGGCCAACGGGCGGGTGATCGCCGATCGTCGTCAGGTCAAAACTGCCGTCCTCCGGGTTGGCTTTGACGCCCACGATGGCGCCATCCACCGCCCGCGTACCACAGGAGATATTCACCCCCTCGAACGCGGGACCGGCCGCCGTGGAGGCGACCAGGATCCGCTGTCCATCGGTGACCATGACCTCACCATTGGTGCCCAGGTCAATAGCAGCCATCGGGCCCGGAGCCCGATCAAAGCCATAGTACGCCAGGCAAGCCAAGGCATCAGAACCGACAAAACCGCCAATCAGGGGCGGCAAGGCAACCTCGGCACCGGCGGGGAACGTGTCGCCAAACAGATCGCGTGCTTCCTCATCGGTCGAGGTGCGCACGGTCGCTGTGCTGGACGGTTGGAAGGGCAACTCGGCCAGAGTTTCAACCGGAAGTCGCAACAGCAGATGGTGCATGGCGCAGTTGCCGACAATCGTCACTTTCTTGACGCGGTCCTTGATCCGGGGTGATAGCTTGAGCGCATCTACCGCTTGCACGATGGAGGAGAGAGCCAGGACTGAAAGCCGGTCTGCTGTCTCAGGGCCAAGCAGAGCAGCTGCCATACGCGAGATTACATCGGCGCCAAAGGCGGTCTGCTGGTTCAGCGCCGCCGCACCCACGCAGACCTGGCCCTCATCCAGGGTGGTCACGAATGCCGCCACGGTCGTGCTGCCCAAGTCGATAGCCAGACCCAGGGGCACACCGGCGCGCTTGTGTTCGTTGCTGGCCCGGAACATCTTGTTCGAGTAGACAACGATAGGGGCCAATGTGACTTCTGCATCACCCAAGACCTGCGTCCGGCAGGCCAAGCGGTATCCGGCTGCCTTTTCGGCCTCGGTAAGCGCGTCCTCCTCTTTCTCATCCAGGGGGCTCAAGTCGCCTGCTGCGATCACCTTGCACTTGTGACAAGTTCCGCGCCCGGCGCAGGGCTGCTCCAGAGGCAAGCCGGTGGCGATGATGGCCGCACCCAACAACGAGTTCTCCTCCACCTCCACCGACCGGGTGTCCGTCCCATAGGTCGCCGTGACCTTGATAGCCAGCAAGTCCCGCACCCGGTTGTAGAAATCCTCCACATGGCTATACATCAGCGCAGCCGCCCGATCGGCATCGCCAGTGCGGATCGCTTCAATCAGGTCCAGATGTTCTGCTACGGCGCCCGGCAAGAAATCAAGATGAGGTAGAGCCAGCGACCAAAGCCGTTGTGAGAGGCCGAACAAGCGATCCAGCGTATCGGCCAGGTAAGTGTTGTGGGCAGCTTGGGCGATGGCTTGGTGGAATCTGTGATCCAGATCCAACAGCTTTTGGCTATCACCGGCCGGGATGGCAGCCTGTTCACGTCGCAGCGATTCCAACAATTCCAAATCGTTGGCCGTCGCCTGCTCGGCGGCCAGGCGAGCGCTCAACGCCTCCAGGGTCAACCGCACCTGGCTGAGTTGGTCCAAATCGGCGCGATTGACATAGGCTACATAGATCCCATGCTCCTGGCGCGGGGTGATCACCACCAGGCCGTCATGGGCCAACAGTTCCAGTGCCGCTTGTACCACTCCTGGCTCGACGCCCAAGTCTTCGGCCAGATGCTTCACATTCAGCGGCATGCCCGGAGCCAAATCCAGGGTAATGATGCCACGCCGGAGCAACTTGTAGATCTCTTTGCGCTTATCCTGTTCGGAGTTCATGTGTACCCTCTATTGTTAGTTTTTCGAGCAGTCGCCCCACAGCTAGCCACGACCATGGACCATCCACCATTTTCGCCGGTCAACGGGCCGGGTCTGGCAAGCTGACGCTCATTCGGCAGTCGCTAGGATTTCGCGCACTTGGGCATAGAACTCTCCCACGTGCTCGCGCATGATCCGCTCCGCCTTATCTTGATCACCCTCTTCGATGGCTTGTACCAGATCCAAATGCGTCTCCACGGCCGAGGGCAAAAACCCCAGTTGCGGCAAGGCCAGGTACCAGAGTCGTTGGGACAGCCCGAAAAGTCGCTCCAGCGAGTCGGCCAGGTATTTGTTGTGCGCCGCCTGGGCCACGGCCTGGTGAAACTTGTGGTCCAAATCAAAGAGACGTTTGCTATCCTCTAGCGCAGTGCTGGCTTGCTCCTGCCGCAGAACCTCCAAGACGACAATATCGTCGGCTGTGGCTCGTTGGGCAGCCAGCCGGGCGCACAGACCCTCCAACGCCAGACGCATTTCGCTGATCTGTTCCAAATCGGGCACATTGACATCGGCAACATACCAACCGTGGCGAGGGGTAATGACCACCAACTTCTCATGAGCCAGGAGCTTGAGCGCTTCACGTACCGGCACCAGGCCCATCTCCAGATTTTCGGCCAGCTTCTGCTCGTTGATGGACGATCCCGGCGGTAGCTCCAGGGTGGTGATCCGCTCCCGGATGACCTCGTAAGCGCGTTTGGTATCCACTCGCTCCATTTGCATCTGTTCGCTCTCGCCTCCTTTATTTTGTCAGGCGCGGGTTGCCAATGGCCTTGGCCCGGATACGGTAGGTATCCAACCCATCGGTCAACTCCTCGATGGTAATCTGGG
>JASFOV010000372.1:0-5213 GCA_050116355.1 Anaerolineae bacterium | reverse complement strand
GCAGTCTATGATGTCAACCACCTGGAAGCCCCCACCCTACAGACCGGCAACCTGCAAACCGCCGCCCTGGACGTCGTCGATAGCGCCGCGATCAACAACGATCTGGCGGTACATGGTGGGCTGCACGTTGGAGCAGGGGGCGCTTTGATCCAAGGCTCGCTCTCGGTCGCCGGACAGGACGACAGCCACATCCTGGGCGCGCTGAGCGTGGGCGGCGCCGGCGCGTTGATCTCGGACACCGTCCTCTTGACCCGGACGGTATGGATGACCGCGCCCACCCATGCGCTGGATGTGATCGGCGAGGGGCGCTTCCGCGTCAACGACTATAACCACCTGGCCCTACGCAGTCCCAACGCCGGCAGCGATGAAGACGCCTACATCGACTTGATCCGCAGCAACCAGACAACGATCATGACGCCGACCGCGCGCATCGAGTTTGACGTGGCCGATCCATTCACCCATTCGACCAGTATCCACTTCCATACCCAGGCAGCTGCCGATCCGACCATGATCAGCCGGCTAGAGATTTCAGCCGAGGGTCACGTGCTCCCCGAAGCGGATGGCGTGTACCAACTGGGCCAACCTGAATTGCGCTGGGACACAGTCTACAGCGAGAACGGCATCCAGGAGACCTCGGACGGGCGCTACAAGGAGAGCGTGAGCGCCCTGCCCTATGGTTTGGCCGAGGTGAGCGCACTGCGACCCGTGACCTTCCGCTGGACCCAAGATCCAGACAGTGGCCTCCACTACGGCCTCATCGCCCAGGAGGTACGCGAGGTGCTGCCCGAGATCGTGCACGGGACCGGCGATGAAGACGGCGTCCTCAGCATGAACTACAGCGAACTGGTACCGGTCCTGGTCCAAGCGGTCCAGGAACAACAGGCCGAGATCGACCGCCAGGCCGGGCACATCGCCGAGTTGGAAGCGCGCCTGACCACCCTGGAAAACGCCTCCGGCCCACCGGCCCCGCTACCCGGTTGGCTGGCCACCCTCAACCCGCTGTGGCTGGGCGGCTTGGTGCTGGGGATGTTGGCCCTGGTCGGGCGCCAGCGACTGGCAGGACGGCCATGATACAGCGATGGATCACCGCCGCCTGCTGCTTGTTGGCCTTGCTGGCTTTTGCCTCCATGGTCGTCGCCCAATCGGATACGTGGGAGATCCGGTGGTCGACCATTGACGGCGGTGGCACCGCGGTCAGCGCCGGCGAAGCGTACACCCTGGCCGCAACCGTGGGGCAGCCTGATGGCGGCGCGACGTCCGGAGCCGTGTACGCCCTTGTGGGCGGTTTCTGGGGAGCAACTCCTGTGCTAGACGTCGCCGCCACCCAGGTCTACCTACCGGTCGTCATACGCCAGTGAGAGCCTGTCAACCTGCTCGAGGGCAAAAGCCATGTGCTGTGCCACAGGAACTGGCCACGGGACAGTGATGGACGGCGCCAGCTACCGCCCAACCCTCATCCGTCCCGTGCCACAGTGTGCACGCCCGAGAAGCGGCACCTGAGCAGGGTCCGGATGGCGCGCAGGCCATCCAGCCAACAGATCTTTTTGCCCTCCGCTGCGCTGCGCGGCCGGTAGCTGACCGGCACCTCATGGATGGCATAGCCCGCCAGCAGCAACTGGGCCGTGATCTCGGGCTCAAAGTCGAACCGCATGCAGCGCAGGTCCAGGGCATCCCAAACGGACCGCCCAAATGCCTTGTAGGCGGTCTCCATATCGGTCAGACGCACCCCAAAGAGGACATTGGTCAGCCAGGTCAGGAAGCGGTTGGCCAGTCTGGTGCACAGCGGGATGCCACGCGGCGCGGCCAAAAAGCGCGATCCGTACACCACGTCCACGTGGCCGGACACCAGGGGCTCGAGGATGCGCCCATACTCCCTGGGATTCAGTTCCAGGTCCGCGTCTTGAATGATGACCAGATTGCCGGTCGCATAGTCCATCCCGGCGTGGATGGCCGCGCCCTTGCCGCGATTGACGGGCGCGCTATGGACCTTGACCATATCCGGATGCTGTTCGGCGTACCGGCGAGCAATGGCCACACTGCCGTCTGTCGAGCCATCGTCGGAGACAATAATCTCTTTTTCGATAAGCCCCAGCTCCACCCGCCCTACTTCCGCCAGCACCTGCCCTATGGTGTTCCGTTCGTTGTAGACGGGAATCACGATGGAGAGCTTGAGCGGTGTAGCCACGCTAGACCTCCAAGGCTCCACTGCACCATCGATAAAGGGCAGGCGATCGCGATCGCGTGTAGCTGACAGACGTTCGCTCATGGCTCGATCCGTACCGCGGGCTCAAGAACCACCGCATCAGCCAGCGCCTCTCCCTCGGCCGTTGTGGTGGGCAGCCACGTTCGATCACCGGCCGGATGTAAGCTCAAGGTGATCCAGTACAGCCCCGGTGGGGCCTCGTCGGGCACGGCCAGCCGGTGCCGCGCGGCCACGATCGTGCCTAGTGTCCAACAGTCGGTGGTGTCCCGGCCCGCCGAGGGTGAGCCGTCCTTGTACATGACAAACTCGCCGCTGGCATCGACCAGCTCGAGGAGTAACCAGACGTCGGCTGTGAGTGGCGCGTCGGCGACCCAATAGAGATCCAGCGTGAGTCTCTCGCCCGGGCGGACCTGGGGTTCCGCCAGATGGGCGCCAGCAAGCCGGATCGCCTCCCCAAAGCGCACATCCAGCGGCGTGGCAGCGTCGGGCAGCCGGTCGAGGGTCGGAGCCGCGGCGTACACGGGGGCCAGGTAGCGGGCGGGGGTCACCACGGCCAGCACCAACCACATCCCGGCTAGCCAGCCTGCGGTGGCATACCGGGCCCGCCCCGACATCCATACCAGCAACCCGCCTACGAGCACCAGCATGGCTGTCGGCAGCAAGGGCAGTACCAACCGGGCGTTGTCGGTGCCGCGGACGACGGTGGTCCAGCGGATGAGCAGGGCCAGCGTAATGGCCGCATGGAGCCCAAGCAAGACGATTGCCTGCCGGACATAGCGCGGGATCCGTCTCCAGCGAACCCATAGCCAGGCCAGGAATCCTGCGAGCCCGATCCCATACAGCGCGAACAGGATCGCGTAGAGCCACTCGTCCAATTGGATCCCGATCCACTGCAACCAAAAAGAGCGGGCCACGCCCCGGAACAGCCAGGCCAGCACGCCCGGCGTGAGGGGACCGTCGCGCAAAGGGTTGGTGGCCATCACAAAGGAGAAGCCCAGGGGATCGCCAAAGGCCCGCCAGTTGCGTAGGTAATAGGGAGCCGAGATCAGGCCCGCTAGGCCAAAAGCCAGCAGCCAGGCTAGGAGCAGCGCCTTTACCCCAGCGGGCCGGCGTCCCCACCCGATCCACAGGATCGCCAGGCCGGCAACGGGTAGCAGCGCAAGTAAACTCGATTTGGACAGCAGCCCGAGCCCCAGCAACAAGCCAAGGAGTACAATGCGGGCTGGGTGCAGTCGGCCGTGACGCAGCAGGGCCACGATCTGCCACAGCACCAGCGCCGACAGAGCCGCAGCGGCACTGTCATTGTTCGCGATGGCCGTGGTAAAGAGGAACTGGGGTGTGAAGGCGGTCAGGGCTGCCATACCCAGGCCGATTTCCGGTCGAGCCGGAAAGATCTCGCCGCCCAGATGGTACACGGCCCACACCGTGAGCGCGCCTAAGGCCACCGACCACAGGCGCACCAGGTGCCAGGCCAGCGCCCAGCCGCGGTAAGGCCAAGCTTGGGCCGCGGGATGGAGCAGTAGCGTACGGGGTGCGAGCGGATCGGAGAGGTCAAAGTCGGCGTTGTGCCAGACGGCATAGGGCTCGTGATCGGGTATCCACCCGCTCAACGCCGCGCCCACCAGATAGTACAGGGGTGGCTGCACCGCCTCGTGTTCGGCCTGGGTGGTGGGCAAGCGCCGGTGCTGCACCAGGTAGCGGATCACACCATAGTGATCGACCTCGTCGGGCGCTTCACCCAGGGGGATCACCACGCTGTACCAGCTTGCCAAGCCGGCATAGACCAGCAGCAGAGCTATCAGCAGCAGTTTCTGCAGTTGGCATCGGCCAAGCATGAACCATCTCCAGTCGGGACCGGAGCAGTGACCCGGGGTCACGCTGATTCAGCCGGTCGTTACCCGTGTTGGCCGCCGCATGCGTTGGGGGTGCAGTGGATGGCCACGGCTCAGCACGGCAATCGCCCTCAACAACAGCAAGGATGCAACAAGAATGTCCTAAAGTTTACACATCTGTCCTAAATAGTGTAACATATGATCAGCAGATAGGTCAAACCAGGCTAGGGTCGAGGGTCGTGGCGCCCACTGCCGCAGCCCAAGAAAGCATACCACACACAGTTGACCCAATCGTGGCGCCTGAGGTATAATCAACTATCGGCATCTCTACGAGGAGGTCACCATGGCCCACCCGCCTTCGCTCTCAAAACTGGAGTCGTATGCCAGGCAGCGGATTGCGGCCGAACGGTACCCAAACGACTACCATTTCTTCCGAGTGGCTCGCTGTGAGGCCTGCGGCCTGGTCGCGTTCGAGCTAACCATCGAGCACCACACCGGTTCCAAAAAGGGCAACTTCCGGGGGGTCATCACCGGCCAGTGCGCCAATTGCGGCCGCACCACCGACATCCTCCGCTTCACAGGCAAAGACCGCAAGCCCTTGCGACAGGAGCAGCCGCAATGCACCTGTGGGCATGCCCGCTTCTACGTGGGCGAGTGCGAACGCATCGAGGGCGACGAGGGGCTGATGGGCTTCTTTGACGAGGGGGTGGTCGCCGGCCAGTGCGCGGATTGTGGCCGCAACCGGGTGATGGTCTACACAGACTAGATATACAGTCCTTGCCTGGGACGCCTGTGGCCGGGGCTGTTCCTTTGCGCGGCTAAAAATCCGTCACCGGCTCGAGCGGGACTGGCGGATAGATCTGTTGGGCTTTGGGCGGCATGGGGTTGTACACCCAGTTGACCCGGACGCTGCCGCAGGAGATACCCCCCACCCGGCGAAGGCCCAGGTACTCGCCGCGCAGGAGCACATCCTCCATGTCCAAGGACATGCCGAAAATCGCGACCGTCGCTCGCGGTGGGATGGCTTGCAGATCAGGGCCATAGGCGCCGGTCGAGAACACGATATGCTCCGCATCGGCTGCCTGAGCTTGGATCACAGGCACGATGGCCGGAAAGCCGTCGGCGCCGACATAGGCCAAGAACTTGAGGTTGTCGAGCTTGTTCATGAGCTGGCGCGT
>JASFOV010000371.1:0-5232 GCA_050116355.1 Anaerolineae bacterium | reverse complement strand
CCTCTTCATCTTTTGGGAAGGAACCAGTGTTACTTCCTTCTTGCTCATCGCCTACAAAACCAAGGACGAGGCGGCGCGGCGGGGTGCCTTCAAGTCGTTGTTCATCACTGGCGGGGGGGGCATCGCCCTGTTGGTGGGCCTGCTCTTGCTGAGCTATGTTGCCGGGAGCAGCGATCTGGTCGCCATTCTGGACAGCGGCGAATTGGTGCGGGACAGTGCCCTGTACCCGGCCATGCTGGGTCTGGTCGCGCTGGGCGCCTTCACCAAGAGCGCCCAGAGCCCGTTCCACATTTGGTTGCCCGGCGCCATGAGCGCACCGACTCCGGCCAGCGCCTACCTTCACTCGGCGACGATGGTCAAAGCCGGCGTCTATCTTCTGGCCCGCCTCAATCCGGCTTTGGGTTTTACCGACTTGTGGTTCTGGTTGCTGAGTCTGGCCGGCCTCATTACGATGCTGGTTGGCGCCTACTTGGGCTTGAAGCAGAACGACCTCAAGTCGCTGTTGGCCTATTCTACGGTTAGCCAACTGGGCGTGTTGGTTGTGCTCATCGGCCAAGACACCGAAATCGCCTTCAAGGCGTTGGTCATCGGGGTGCTGGCCCACGCCCTGTACAAAAGCGCCCTTTTCCTCATCGTGGGCATTGTCGACCATGAAGCCGGCAGCCGCGACCTGCGCCGCCTGGGCGGACTGGCGCGGGCCATGCCCTTCTCCTTTGCCATCGGCGGGGTGGCGGCTCTGTCGATGGCCGGACTGCCGCCCCTGTTCGGCTTCCTGGCCAAGGAGACGCTGCTGGCCACGGCCACGCATCCCAATGTGCCGCCGCTGGTGAATGTCTTGTTCCCGGCGGCGACGGTGCTGGCCGGCGCGTTCGTGCTGGCCCAGGCAGCGATGTTGCTCTGGGATACGTTCTTGGGCAAGCCGCGCGACCCGACCATCCACAGCCACGAAGGGCCGTGGGCCATGCTGTTGGCCCCAGCCCTACCGGCCTTTCTCTCCCTAGCCGTTGGCCTGTTGCCTGAACCGCAATTTCTGGCCAGCTTTCTGGCCGCTGCCGCCGCCGAGGTGTATGGTGCCCCGGTTAAGGTTTCGCTGGCCCTGTGGACCGGCATCACCGTGCCGTTGGTGTTGTCGGTTATTGCCGTGAGCTTGGGCACAGGGCTCTTTGTGCTGCGGCACCGGGTGCGGGTGTTGCAAATGCGGATCGATGAGCGGTGGAGCTTTGACACGCTCTACGCTGCGCTGCTACACCTGATCGACCGCGGCGCTGGACTGGCGACGCGGATCCAGAGCGGCAAACTACGCATGTACCTGATCGTCATCTTGGTGGGCATGGTCGCCCTGGTGGTTGGATTTGGCGGCCTATCCCGCTGGGACTCCTTGGCCGCCCTTTCTCTGCCGCGGCTCGATTTTGAGGGCGAGATTGCTGTGCTACGCATCTTTGCCCTGCTGGTGACGGTGGCCGCCGCCGCAGCGACCGTCGTCCTGCGCCGCGATTTTTCGGCCGTCGTCGCCTTGGGGGCATCGGGTCTGGCCATTGCTGTGCTCATGGTTTTGGAGCCGGCACCCGACGTGGCATTGGTACAGGTAGTGGTCGATATTTTGACAGTGGTTGTGCTGGTGTTGGCCCTGACCCGTCTGCCACGCGAACAACGCCAGCGCGCTGATACGCTGGCCGACCAGCAGAGCCGCCCGGGTGTGGTGGGCACCGCGCTCATCGCGACGGTGAGCGGCTTGGTGATGGCCTTTGTGACGCTGGTGGCCCGTACCTCCCGCCCCCGCGAAAGCGTGGTCACGCCTTTTTACGAAGGTGCGGCCAAGGCGCTGACCGGGGCCAAAGACATCGTCGGCGCCATTATTGTCGATTTCCGGGCGTTGGACACGCTGATCGAGATCGCTGTCTTTAGTCTAGCCGGGCTGGGTGTCTATACGTTGCTGCGTTATGCTTCCAAAAAGATGGGCGATGGGGCAGAGACACCATCGCCAGTTGGATTGCCGCTGCTCACCAAGGGCATCGGTGGGCGCGAGACCTCGCCGTTTGTCCATGCCCTGGCTTACGTGTCGTTGCCGCTATCGATGGTCATCGCCGTGGTGCACATCATGTACGGCCACGACCAGCCAGGCGATGGCTTTACCGCTGGGGTGATCGTCAGCCTGGCGCTGGGTTTCTGGTACGTCGTGTTCGGCTACTACGAAGTGCGGCGGCGGCTGACCTGGCTGCGTCCAGCTCCGCTCATCGCCGGAGGACTGTTGTTGGCCATCGTTTCGGCTGTCTTGGCCGCACTGATCCGAGGCTCTTTTCTGGCGCACGTCGATTTCGGCCAACGGTTGGGACTTCCCTTGCCCCTGGGCTTCAATCTCAGCACTTCTTTCCTGTTCGAGGTAGCCATCTGTCTGGCAGTATTGGGTAGCGCCTCGTACCTGCTTGATACGTTGGGCCATCCCGGCGAGGAGGTGAAGTGATGGAACTGCTAAACGCCCTGGCGGTTGGCGCCCTGTTCGGAGTCGCCATCTTCCAGATACTGCAGCGCAACGTGATCCGCTCGGCCATCGGCCTGATCTTGCTGGGTGCTGCCATCAATTTGTTCCTGCTGAGCACCGGGGCGTATCAGGGCATTGTGGCCGCCTACGACGGCCTTGCCGGGCAGCGTAGCGACGCCCTGCCCCAGGCGCTCATTCTGACCGCCATCGTGATCAGCATGGGCGGCATCAGCCTGGTGCTGTCGATGTTGTATGTGTTGTCGGCCCGCTATCGTACCAGCGACTTGGACGAGATCGACGAGCTGCACGGCTGAGGGAGGCAATGAACGATCACCTGGTGCTTCTGCCCATACTCCTGCCGCTGACCGGCGCGGCGGTGGCGTTGTTGCTACGCAAGAGACAGCGGCTGCAGGCCGCTTGGTCCTTGGCGGCGATGCTCGGTGGATTGGGGACGAGTGTCTGGCTGCTGGCCCAGGTCTGGTCCAGCGGCCAGCCGGTGATCTTTCAGTCGGGTGGCTGGCCGGCGCCCTTTGGCATCTCGCTGGTAGGCGACTTGCTGTCAGCGACGATGGTGGTCATGAGCCAGACCGTGTTGGCGCTGGGCACCGTCTATGCACTGGGCAGCCGCGACAAAGTGGTGCGCTATCCGGCCTTTTACCCCATCTTTTTGACGCTGGCCACGGGCTTGACCGGAGCTATGCTGACCGGTGACCTGTTCAACTTGTTCGTCTTTGCCGAGTTGTTGGTCTTTTCTGGAACCATCCTGACCGCCGTGTCGGACGACCGCTTGGGCACCGAAGCGGCCTTCAAGTACTTTTACATGAGCCTGCTGGCCTCGGCCTTTTTGCTCTTGGCTGCCGGCAGTCTGTATGTCTCCTACGGGACGCTCAATATGGCCGACTTGGCCCAGCGGATTGCAGCCAATCCGAACGCGCCACTGCTACCGGTGGCCATCGCCCTGCTGTTCGCTACGTTTATGGTCAAAAGCGCCGTGACCCCGTTCCACTTCTGGCAGCCTGACTTTCACACCGCCTCTCCGACGGCGGTTAGCGCCATGCTCTCGTCGGTGGTGGTCAAGTTGGGGGTCTATGGCTTCCTGCGGATGACGACCCTGCTCTTTGTCGAGCAAGCGGCTGCGATCCAGGGCCTGCTGGTTGTGTTGGGCGTGGCGGGCATCATCTACGGTGGCCTGGGAGCGGTAGGTACCCACAATGCCAAGCGGATGTTGGCTTATTCGACGCTGGCCCAGGTGGGCTTTATCCTGGTCGCCATTGGATGGGGGAGCCGGCTGGCGCTGGCCGCCGCTCTCATTTTCGCTATCAATCATAGCCTGATCAAGGCCGCGCTGCTGATGCTGGCCGGCGCGGTGGCCAGCCGGGCACCGGTCAAGACGGCGGCATTCGATGTCATCACCGGGGTGGGCAAGTCAATGCCCCAGGCCGGACTGTTGTTCTTCCTGGGCGGTCTGGCATTGGTAGGCATCCCCCCGACCAATGGCTTTATCAGCAAGATGATGCTTTTTAGCAGTGGCATCGATGCCGGACAGTTCACCACACTGGCGGCCGTCGGCCTGGTGAGCGTTCTGACGTTGATCTATGTGGTGCGCGCCTTTCAGCGCATTTGGTGGCAATCGCCCGCCGCGGGCAGCCAGGCCAAGTCGGCTGGTGATCGTCTGTTGGCTCCGGCATTGTTGATCGCGGCTGTTCTCCTGCTGGGTCTGTGGCCCGAGCCGCTGGTCCGTCTGGCCGAAGCCACGGCCGCCTGGTTGGGCGATCCAGAAGTCTATATCCGGGCGGTGTTGGGAGGGTAACCGATGGCTTATTGGATGGTCGTTGGCCTGTGGCTGGTCTATCTGGCCCTCACGGCCAACCTGGAGTTGAGCAACCTGATCCTCGGTCTGCTGATCGCGGCGGGGCTGACGCGGCTGCTACGGCCCCCGCGCGGATCGTTCGAATTGCGCCGGCTGCCGGTCGCGCTGTTGGCGCTGGGCCGGTACCTGTTCGTCGTGGCCTGGGATGCGATCAAGAGTGGCCTGGTCGCGGCCCGTCTGGTGCTCGATCCGGCCCTGCCGGTCAAGCCGGGCATTGTCGCCATCCCTTCCGGTTGCGATTCCGAGCTGGCCACGGCCCTTAGCGCTCATGCCATCACCCTGGCGCCGGGCGAGATGGTTGTCGAGATTGGGGAGGGCGGCGTGATGTACACCCATACTTTGGATGCTACCCAAGCGGCCGATTATGTGGCCGAGGCACAGAGCCTACGCAGCGATCTGTTGCGCAAGATCTTTCCGTAAGGGGTAGGAGGAAGTCATGACAATGATCTTGACCTACATCCTCTATCTGGCCCTGCTGGTCCATATCGGGCTGCTGGCTGTCATTCTCTGGCGCGTGTGGCGCGGTGAAAATGTCATCGACCGGCTGATGGGGGCCGACCTGCTCGGCACACTGACGCTGTCGATCCTGGTGTTGCTGGCTCTAATTAAACGGGACAGCATCTATATCGATGTGGCGCTGGGCCTGGCCGCGCTGGGATTCATCAGTACCATCGCCCTGGCCAAGTACGTGGCTGACGAGCAGATGTTCTGAGCCGGCCGGCGGTACGTGAAAAGGGATAGGGGATTCAGATGGATTTTGTATTGCAGGTGATCGCCGCTCTGGCGGTAGTGACCGGCACAGCCTTCTCAGTGCTAGGGGTGCTGGGCTATGTACGGCTGCCCGATGTCTATACCCGGCTACATACGGTAGGTAAGGTGGGGG
>JASFOV010000370.1:0-5233 GCA_050116355.1 Anaerolineae bacterium | reverse complement strand
GACCGCTGGGGGTGACCAGCAAGCGATCGCGGCCCAAGCGGGCTGACAGATTGCCATCCGTGGCCGCCACATAGCCGCGCTCCCACATGAGCCGTCCAACGCGCACCATCTCCTGGCGCAGCTCATGCTCGGTGACCCGCTTGCCGGCCGTTGCCTGCGTGTAGGTCATGCCAGCCCGTGCTCGACGTCAAGCTGCGACCCGTCCACTGTGACCTCATCGACAATGGCGACGATCACCGCCCGGAGCGCGCCCAGCGGCTCGCGATCCACGATCTGCCGGGCCGAATTGCCCTCATCCAGAACCAGGACCAGATCGCCCACGCCTGCCTGGACCATATCCACAGCCAGGTCGTATTTGCGCGTAGGGTTTCCCTCCAGATCCAGCTTGTCGACGACCAGCAGCTTGCGACCCTCGAGCAACTCATTTTTGATGGTGGCCACAACGGTACCCGAAACACGCCCCAAATACATTAGACAGTGTCCACCTCATCTACGATGCCCATGATGGCATGATCGACGGGTACGAACCACTCTGGCAGGGCCAGGGCAGCCTCCCGGCTGCTGATCATGAACACCAATTCGCCAGGCCCGGCTTGGGCTGTACCATCCGCGGCAACGACCGGTTCACCGGTGGGCTGTTGGCGCTTGTCCAACGGCTGGACGATAAGGAGCTTGACCCCTTCCAGTCCCTGCACCTTCTGAGTTGCGACCAGTGTGCCGATCACTTTGGCGAGCTGCATCTCACAAGATCCTGGCCCGCATTTGCTCATGCAACTGCGGGATCACAACTTGGCGTACCAGGAGGCCTTCTTCTTTGACCAGCTGGATACCGGCACCGATCGAGGCTTCGACGTCGGCCACCACCCCCTCCATCAGCACAAAACTCTTGCCGCCCAAGCCATTGGCCAGGCGAATTTCCAACAGCTGAATGTCAGTGGCTTTGGCGGCCGCGTCAGCGGCTACGATACAAACGGCAGCTGTAACCGTCTCGATGATGCCTAGGGCCTCGTCGCCGCGTGGCGGCGACGCGCTCATCAGAGCTGGAAAGACCGAGCGGTGAACATTGGGCAAGAATAGCTGATCCACCAGCGTGTCAGCGGCCGCCGCAAGCCCCACTTGATAGGATTCGCGCACGGGCCCCACTTCCCCGCCGATGAGGACCATGTATTTGCCCGGGCAGATGGATCGTGCCTCCAATAGCTGTACGACGGCTTTCTTCACCATCGCATCCCCAGCCAGGATGCCAGCAGCGATACTATTGGTCTCGATTAGAGCGATGGCCGGGTCGGTCATCGCGCCCCTCCTGATTGAAAACTCTTCTCGTTCTGGCCCACCGTGCCCCTCCTTGCCCTACTACCCGGTCCGGATTCAGGCCGCGATCTCGATAGCCTGTGGGGTAACCTTGGACACGCGACCGGTGATGGAGGCATGTAGGGCGGCCCCCAACTGACCTTCCGGAATCTGGGCGATGAGATCGCCGGCCGATACGGCATCGCCCTCGCTCACGACCGGCTGGGCGGGTGCGCCGATGTGCTGCTGAAGCGGGATCGATACTCGATCCGGCGAGTAGTTGCTTTCGTCCAAGGGACACGTCTGGTGCTCCCACTCGGTCAGACCCAGGCGGGCAATCAGCCGGTGCGTTGGCACCAAGCGATACTCACGCATGGGGTGAGGTACCAGGTCGGTGCGCTTGTGCACCTCGTTGCTCCAACCCTGAGCCCGGAGTTCCTCTTTGATGGACACATAGTAGGCCATGGGCGACAGCTCCAAGGGACAGGCATAGGCCTCGCACAGACGGCACTCGCAACACAGCACAGCCGCAGTCACTTGATCGGCTGGGCGCTCCAGACCGTAGTTAATGGCGCGCATGACCTCGTGAGGCTTCAGGTCGTGACCCAGTAAGTACCGTGGACACAAGTAGGTGCAATCGCGACACTGATCACAGGTCGAGATTCCCCGGCGTACCCAAGAGGTACGCGAACGGGTCATATAGCGAACTACCGCGTTGTCGCGGGGCAGAACCAACAACCCGCTGACGGTCTTGGTCACCGGCTCGTCGAGGCTTTCCGCCACCCGGCCCATCATCGGCCCGCCAACCACCACCGCATAATCGTCCACGGAGCGTTGGGACCAGCGCGGCGGTTGGATACCGCCCGCCCAGGCTATCACCTCGCGAAACGAGGTACCCACCGGCGCCCACAGGGTGACCGGCCGTCCGACGGCGCCAACCACGGTCAACAGGCGGTGCGTAACTGTAACACCCGCTTCCGCCCGGGCAATGTTGAAAAGCGTCTGCACATTCTGAACCAGACAGCCCACGTGCAACGGCAACCCCGTCTCGGGCACCAGCCGGCCGGTGGCTTCGTAGACCAACACAAACTCGTCGCCAGCGGGATACCGGCTCTCCATGACCAGCAGGCTCAGGTCAGATGCCCCACTCTTCCGATCAACAGCCCGTTGCAGGGCTTCCCGGGCTGTGCGATACTCGGCCTTCAAAGCCAGGATACCCCGCGCCGCGCCGGTAGTTTCCATCGCCAGTCGAACACCGCGTACTATCTCGGCAGCCTGGGTTTCCATCAACCGCTGGTCGCACTGGAGCAGCGGATCGCACTCGACCCCATTGGCGATGACCGTATCGACCTCGGTTGCCAACTTGACGTGGGTCGGAAAACCAGCGCCCCCCGCGCCCACTACGCCAGCGGCTCGGACCGCCGTGACAAGATCGTGGGCCATGCCTCATCCCCCCGAGCCGGTCAGAAAGCCGGGGTGATGCCAACACCCGGCAGCGTGGATGGGGCGGGCTGTTCTATCGCCGCGGCTATGCACTATGCAGGCAATCATTCTATCTTGGAATACGATGAGGGGCGGGTACCGGTAAATGAAAATGGCCGTCATCAAACCGGCGGCCAGAACCTGTAGCAATGATAGTACGCCCAAGGAATGTCTATGAATCACTCCGCTCCCCTTGCCCGCCATATCCGATCGTGTGTCGAGCGCCACCATGATACCATTGATCGACATGGTTGGCAAATGATCGGAGGAAATGGGTAGTGAGGCGTCCGGTCAGCGAACGCGCCGCGCAACGCGGATGACCGTGGGGGCATGGAGTAGCATGTTGGCGTAGCTGGCGTTGGCCATGGGGCACGCGCACTCCTTGGCTGCGATGCTTTGGCGCAAACGACGTAGATTCCCGACCTCCTCGAACCAGATGGGCCGCAAGTCATAGTCGGTGTGGCGCACGTTGCCCACTGGCTCGGCACGGATGCAGCAGGTCCATACGTCGCCATTGGGAGCGATATGGCCACTGGCCCAACCCGCCTGGCAAGGGATCACCTGCGTCTGCTCGTAGAGCACGCGCTTGGCCAACTGATAGTACTGGGCACGGAAGGCTTGTGTGAAGCGGGCCAAGCCCGTTGCCGGCACGGCTTGGGCTCGCGCCGAGAGATAGTCAGCGATAGGCGCATAATCGTCCGGGGCAGGGGTGATGTCCCAACCTACAGTATCCAACTCCACCCGTTCCTCGGCCACCTCGGTGATGTACGAGTCGGGCTCCAAAGAAGCCAAACCATCGACGATCTCCTGGATGCGGTCTGTATTGAATTTGGAGACGACGGTGTGGATGCTGAGCACGAGGTTCTCATGCTGATCCTGGAGCCCCTTCAACGCCTGCCACGTCTCCAGGGCCCGATCCCAGTTGCCAGGCACGCGCCGGATCTCGTCGTGCTCCGGGCCGATACCATCGAGTGAGAGGTTGATGCCGATCTGCGACTTGGGGGCCGCAGCGCAGATCTGGCCTACCTGATCGGCGATGCGTTTGGTGAGCAATCCATTGGTCGGGATGGTGATCACACCTGGGCGACAGAGCTCCGCGCCAGCGATGACCAATTCGTGAAAGTCAGGTCGCAGGAACGGTTCGCCGCCGGTAAAGGTCAAGTAGAAAGGGGTATGGCCCAAGTTGGCAAAGACCCGGCGCCACTCTTCGACGCTCATATCGTCGTTGGGTTTGCGCCACACGTCGCACGTCCTGCATCTGCTATTGCAGCGAAAGCTGACGCTGATGACGAGGCTGAACGGCAGCAACTTGGGCCAGCCAAAATGATAGAAGCTCCAGTACAGTGGGAGCTTGGGCAGCAACTCTAGCATCGGAAATCCATCATCGTTTGCCTGATTTTTTACAATTCCCCTCTTCAAAAGTCTACCACGCCGGCACGTTTTTGTCAAAAGGTGGGGTTATGGTGATTCTTCATTCCCTGCCAGTACGCAACAGGCAACACAGAAAATGAAATCCTTAAAACTTTTGGTTCTACCCCAAAGTTTTAAGGATTTCGTAACAGGTTGGTGACATTCCGGTTGACACCCACGCGCTTTGCGGTTATAATGGGCTGGTTCCGGATGGACTAGCTACGGGGCCCGCTGGTCCTCCCCCATCTGTTTTTCTGATTGCTGAACAGCACCTGACACGACCTACAGCCTCACAGCTCTCAAAACCTTTGCCAAGGCCCATCAATTAAGAGCAGTGTCCCTACCGGAAAGGAGGTGCACGTAGGCCAAACTCGGCACTCGTCGTGAGTCATCGCCGCTTGCCGGCACTGGAGCCACGCGCCCAGCCGGCGTTTCAACGCTGAAAGGAGTACCACACTATGTCTCGACGAGAATGGAAGGGTCTGAAGCGATGGGCGGGACTGCTCGCTGTCGTGATCCTCTTGGCCGTGTGTTTTGTCTTTGTCGGCAGTCTGGCAGCCGCCCAGGGTTCAACAACTGTGACCTCAGATTCTAACCACCCTCAAAGAACCGGATCCCCCCCTAGCCCAGCAAATGCTTCCTGGATCGGACAACTTCATACGGAGAATGCTGCGGAAGGCAGGCTCAATGGTCTGCCCGACGTGTGGGTTTCAAAACAGGACATGGGGGGCTACGCCCGGCCCGGTGGCGTGTATGTCTATCGCATCGACTATGGGAATCACCCCGATGCTGGTGCAACCGCGGCCGATGTGACCATTGTGGACACCTTGCCACCATCGGTCACGTACGCAGCCGATACCAGCGGCCTCACCCCTGAAGTTGGACCCGACCAGGTTTACACCTGGACAATCGGCGATCTGGCACCGGGTGAGGATGGCGCCTTTATGGTGACGGTCGACGTCCCCGTCGATGTGCCCACCGGCTCAGGCGTCATCACCGGGAACTGTGTGTCCATCACCACGACAACGAGCGATGACATGGATCCGGGCAA
>JASFOV010000369.1:0-5245 GCA_050116355.1 Anaerolineae bacterium | reverse complement strand
AACGCAAATGACTGAGCATCTCCGTTCCCCTTACATTCCGGCAGATTTGGAACGCAAATACAGTTGCATACATCGCTTTCGAGATCATCCAGGTTCTCGATCACACAACGTTCACACGCGTCAAAGTCGATCTCTTTTTTCTGCTGCAGTAGTTTCAGTGAGAATGACTTGGTCTGGTCTGAGCGCCGGCTCCCTAGTTGGGCGACGCCGCTACGTCGAACGGCAAGTCGAGTCCATGGATCGGATTCGTCTTCGTTGTTTCTTGCAGCAATGACATCACTCTCGGTGATGTCCAGAAATAAGGTCAAACGCAGGCTGTCGTAGAGTCGAACGTAGTTGCGATCGGTCGGGCCGATGTAACCTTGAAGCCAAAGGACTTCGTCTTTGCCCGCGCTCTCAAGCACCGCAGCAACCACTGGGTTCACTTGCTCAGGTTTACGCATTATCTTCTCCTTCGTCCCAAGTCACGCCTAGGACTGAATGAATTGGTTAGATGAACCACTATATCATACCTGCCGGCCTGATGTCGAGGGGCAATTGTCTACAACAGACTACATCATTTGTCTACTCTGGGGCCCCGCGAGGAAAGCTGTCAGGCAGTCCAGGCTGCCACAACCAGGCCTGCAAACAGGTTCAGCCGACTTGTTCCAGCCTCAGCGGTGCAGCAGAGGGTGAAGTGGGAGGGACGCCGCTTGCCTGGCGATCTCTATCGCACCGTCAGATCTAGGCGAGGTAGCCCTGTGTGCGACGGCGGCGTTTTTTTGCGGGAAACGATGATTGGGGACAGGCTGTTGACACGGTCCGCAGCAGGTGCTATAATAACGGTGCCCACACTGCAACCTACATTGCAAAAGCTCCCGTTACGTACTTATTCGGAGGTGTATGATGGACGTGACGATGGTTTGCTTCTCTCAGACAGGCAACACCCGCAAAGTTGCTGAAGCAATGGCGGAAGCATTTGAGGGGACAGGCCATACGGTCCGGACCCTCCCTCTCAAGAATGCCACTCCACAGGATGTGGTTGCAGGCGATTTGCTGGGAATTGGAACGCCCTGTTTTTCGAGCCAGGCTCCTACGCCCGTCAAAGACTTCCTGCGCACCTTGCCAGCGTTGGAGAGGCGACGAGCCTTTGTCTTTGCGACTTCTGGCGGAGCGTCTGGTCGGGTGTTGTACGATCTGACGCGCTTGTTGAGCGACAAAGGGGCAAACGTGATCGGTGGCTTCTTGGCGCGCGGAGAGTTGCATCATCCGGCGCCATGTATTCTCGGCCGGTATCCCAATCGCCCCGAAGAGGAGGATTTGGCCCGTGCGCGGCGTTTTGCTGAGGCAATCGTTGAGCACGTGGCAGCTGGCCAACCTGGACCAGTGGCCGGAAGCCACCCTGCCACCTTTGAGCCAGGGGGTGTGTTCTACGATCTGGTGGCAAGGGCGAGTACCGATGGCTTTCTGCGCTTGGCCATGCCAGAACCCAAACTGGACGCGACACAGTGCAATCAATGCGGGTGGTGTGTCCAAGAATGCCCCACGGACAACATCGTCCTAGAGCCTTATCCCGTCTTGGGCGATGAGTGTATCCGGTGCTATCGCTGTTTGACCGGTTGCCCGCAGGAGGCATTTGCAGCCGACTGGAGATTCGGAAATCTGTTGGTGTGGTCGCTTTACAATCCGGCGTTTGAACGTTGGTTTGGTGACGTGGAGCCAGGTGAGCGCCTCTACTAGCGGAGTGAAGCTGAACTGTTTTTAGCCGTTTCGCCCTGTGCTGGGGGGGGCAGATTCTCGGCTGTGAATGACCTGTGTGCGACGTCGGGCGTTTTTTGTATAAAACAATGAGAGGACAAAAGCAAAGAGACCGAGCCTGATGACACGGAAGAAGAAACCAAAACCTAGCGTAGCGGCTGACCCATTGCTCCGACGACTCGGTTCTGAAGGAGAAGATGGGGGCAGTTGTGTGGTAGGGCAAGGATGCAGTTGGGTTCGCATTTGAGGGAGGAGAAACGACTCGATCGATGGTGAAGTCTGAGAGGGAGCCGCGCACCGCCCACGGGTACTATGAACGGGGCAGCCGGCGGCACAAGGAAGGTGCTTTGGAAGGGGCGGTGGCCGACTACAACCGCGCCATCGAGCTGGATCCCGAGTGCGCCCCGGCCCACTACAACCGGGGCAGCGCGCGCTCTGACTTGGGCGACCTAGACGGGTCGGTGGCCGAAACACCCAATTCCCACCACCCTCGGCCTAGGCCACATCCAGCTCACCGGCGAGAAAGGACCTGAGCCACCGGTCCCGCTCGTCCCAGAACCGCTGGAACAGAGCCTTCGCCTCCTCGAGCGATTTCGCCTCTTCCCACTCGGGCAGATCCACTTGCCTCCCCGTCTGGCCGTTGTAGCCAAATAAACCAACTTCACAAGGCTTATGGGCGCTGCCGGTCGCGATGCAGAGGAGCACTTCGTGCTCCCATACCTGGAGTCCAGCCTCCAGCTCCTTTCGAAGATCGGGGTCAGAGGCGGTGATGGTATGGGGTTCTCCATACTCATCCAGCAGCGGAACGATGACGTGCATGATGCTGCCGCCAGGGCCGTATTCGGTAGCGTCCAGGCCGCTTGCCTGTAGAGCCTGGATCAGTTCCTTACGCTGTGCTGGATCGTCATTGTCAAACATCACAGTCTCCTAGAGTGACGAGCAAGGTCAACTAGTAAAGAAACTAGACTTGAGTTCCCCGCTAGGCACAATTCTAGCATGTGTTGTGGGATTCAGCAAGTCCCGGCAGCTAGGGGCAGGCATCACGCCTGCCCCTTTTGTGATCAGGAAGGGAAGTTTTGGAGGATAGGCGGCGGTCGAGCCGCCTGGCCGGCCGGACCAGACCCCAAGGGTTTCAATAACCCGTAGGGGCTCTCTGCACCCACCCGCGCGAATGGGATCATGGTCTTGGCTGGCAAAGACGGGGTCGGGGCGGGTTTCAAACCCGCCCCGACGGCACCCTTCAAGACCGTCTCCGCCCGGCGGATCAATGAACATCGCGGACAATCCGGCCCGTTGGGCAATGGATAGGTACCATCCGGCGGTCATCCATCCGCCCGAGATGACGTAGCGCCCCCCCCGGGCTTGCCCTGGTACAACCCATCAATCCAGCCCTAACAATTCTCCACAAACTCGTGGTTTCAAAGTGCGCACTCCCGTTGTATAATCCCTGGTAGGAGGTGAGCCATATGCCCCGAAACCCGGACAAAGTCCATTGCCAGGTGCCCGCCTGCCGCGCCTGGGCCATCCGCGGCTCCGATCCGCCGCTGTGCTCCGCCCATGCCCACCGTAACGGGCCCCCGCCGCCGGGCAACCAGAACGCCCGCACCCACGGCTTCTACAGCCGCGTTATCCACGACCACGAGCTGGCCGACCTGCTGCAGCACGCCGGCGCCAGCGCCCTGGAGAGCGAGATCGCCATCGCCCGCGTCGCCCTGCGCCGCCTGTTCGACTACCTGGCCCACACCCAGGACCTGCGCCCTCTGGATTACGCCCGCCTGGCCAGCGTCGCCTTCCATGGCGTGCGCACCATCGCCCGTCTCCTGCGCGACCACCACACCCTGACCGGCGCCGCCGGGCAGGACGAATGGAGCCAGGCCATCAACCAGGCCCTCGACGAGCTTTCGGCTGAATGGGGCGTCGAGCTGTGACCGCCCGCCGCCTCCTCACTCCCGATGCCCGGTACCGTTTCTCGAAAAAAACAGATCGGGCATCGGGAGCCCGCTCCTCCCCTTGCCGCACCAAAGATCGGTCGGGGCACCAGGGGCGCAACGAGGATAGACGTCCCGTAAAGGTGCAACCAGAATAGACGTCCTGCAGGGGCGCAACGAGGATAGGTGTCCTGTAGGGGCGCAACGAGGATAGACGTCCTGTAGGGGCGCAGCACTGCTGCGCCCCTACTTGCCACCCTGCCACCCTGCCGAGTGCCGCGGCCGGCCTCCACGACCCACGCAAGCCAGGGCTCCTCTCCCTGGAGGGAGAGGTGGGCAGAGGGTGAACGATCCTACTCCCACCGCCAGAACTTGACCGCCAGGCCAAAGAGCACCACCAACCAGCCGCCCAGCACCGCAAAGTCCAGTCCCAGCGGGTGCAGGGGCGGTGCGCTGGCCATGAGTTGCTGGAGCGCGTCGGTCAGGTAGGTCAGCGGCGACAGAACGGCCAGCGGCCGGAAGAACGACGGCAGGGTCTCGACCGGCAGCAGCCCGCCGGAGAGCATCATCAGCGGAAAGTTGACGATCTGCACCAGCACCATCAGCGACTCCTCGGACCGGGCCAGGCCGGCCAGCAGGTAGCCCATACTGACAAAGACCAGGCTGCCGGCCAGCACCGCGCCCACAAACAGCAGCTTGTTGCCCTGCACGCCGACGCGGAAGGCCAGGTAGCCGGCCAGGACAAAGAGGGCCGCCTGCAGCAGCCCAACCGTGACCCGCCACGACACCTGGGCCGCCAGCATGGTCACCGGCCGCAGCGGGGTGAGGCTCAGCCGGCGCAGGACCTGGCCGGCGCGCTGTTGCAGCAGCGGCAGGGCGGTGCCAAAGAGACCCAGCCACAACAGGGCGACGCCCAACATGCCGGGCATAAACAGGTTGAGCGTCGCATCGCCGCCGTCCCCGCCAAAGACCAGCCCGAAAAAGATGGCCAGCACCACGGGCAGTGCCAGCACCAGCACAACCGGCGTGCGGTCGCGCATGAATTCTTTGGCATTGACCCCATACAAAGCGATGATCTGTGTCATGATCGGATCCTCCTTCCGGTTAGCTTGAGAAAGACGTCTTCGAGGGTGGCCTGGCGCACGGTCATGTCCTGGAAGCGCAGCGCGTCCGCCTTGACCAGGTCGAACAGGCCGGCCATGGTCCGCGGCACGTCGGTCGAGTACAGTGTGGGCCGGCCGTTCTCAAACAGGCATTGGCTGACGCCCGCCAGAGCGGCCAACCGCTCGCGCGGCGGTTCGCCCACCGCCACGAACTCGATGGCCGTCGCCTGGAAGTGCTGCCGGATGAGCGCCGCGGGCCGGTCCAGGGCGATGATCTGCCCGCGATCCATGATCGCCACGCGGTCGCACAGCTGCTCGGCCTCCTCCATGTAATGGGTGGTCAGCAACACGCTCTTGCCCGCGGCCCGCAGATCGCCGATCACGTCCCACAGCCGGCGCCGCGCCTGCGGATCGAGCCCCGTCGTCGGCTCGTCGAGAAAGACCAGGTCGGGATCGTTGACCAGGGCCAGGGCCACG
>JASFOV010000368.1:0-5250 GCA_050116355.1 Anaerolineae bacterium | reverse complement strand
TCTATGACTACCAAATCGCCGCTGACCTGGGAGGGACAAAGGCCTACGAGAGCCTGCGCGACCGAGCCTGGCAGCGGGGTATCCGCTTGGCCAGTGACATGGTCCCGAATCACGTAGGCATCTACTCCCGTTGGGTGGTGGAACATCCGGATTGGTTCATCTCTCTGCCCTACAGTCCGTTTCCTTCCTACAGCTTCACTGGACCGGACCTTTCGGAAGATGAGCGCGTGGGCATCTATATCGAAGATCATTACTACGACCGTACCGACGCCGCTGTCGTCTTCAAGCGGGTGGATCGCTGGACGGGCGATGAGCGGTTCATCTACCATGGCAATGATGGTACCTCGATGCCGTGGAACGATACTGCCCAGCTGAACTTTCTTCATCCGGAGGTCCGTGAGGCGGTCATCCAGACCATCCTCCACGTAGCGCGCCAGTTTCCCATCATCCGCTTTGACGCGGCGATGACCCTGGCCAAGAAGCACTTCCAACGACTCTGGTTCCCAGAGCCGGGGAGTGGCGGCGCGATTCCGACGCGCGCTGAACACGGTATGACCAGAGCGCAATTTGATGAGGCCATGCCTGTCGAGTTCTGGCGTGAGGTGGTTGACCGGGTGGCCGAGGAGGCGCCTGACACGTTGTTGCTGGCTGAGGCCTTCTGGCTGCTGGAGGGCTATTTTGTACGCACCCTGGGCATGCACCGCGTCTACAACAGTGCCTTCATGAATATGCTGCGTGATGAAGACAATGCCAAGTATCGGTCCGTGATGAAGAATACGTTGGAGTTTGACCCTGAGATTCTGAAACGGTTCGTCAGTTTCATGAATAACCCTGATGAGGAAACAGCGGTCGCTCAATTTGGCAAAGGCGATAAATACTTTGGCATCTGTACTATGATGGCTACCCTGCCGGGGTTGCCAATGTTCGGCCACGGGCAAGTGGAAGGGCTGGCTGAAAAATACGGAATGGAATATCGGCGTGCCTATTGGGACGAGCAAGCAGATTCATGGTTGGTTGAACGTCACGAACGCGAGATCTTTCCCCTCCTGCACCGCCGGGACATCTTTGCCGAAGTCAGCGACTTTTTGCTGTACGACTTTTTCGCGGCGGAGGGTCATGTAAACGAGGATGTCTTTGCCTATTCGAACCGCTCCGCGGCGACGGGGGCGCGGGCATTGGTGGTCTATCACAACAAGTTCGCCACAGCTCAGGGCTGGGTCAAGAGTTCGGTGGCGTTCTCGGTCAAGTCCGGAGATGATGGGGACCGCGTTCTTATTCAGAGAAGCTTAGGAGACGGGTTAGGGCTGCGTGACGAGCCGGGCTACTTCTGTATCTTCCGCGATCATATCACCGGCCTGGAGTATATCCGCAGCAGCCAGGAATTGTGCCAACGCGGTTTGTACATCGAGTTGGGCGCCTACAAGTGCCACGTTTTCCTGGATTGGCGGGAGGTGGCGGACAATGAGTGGGGACAATATGCTCATTTGGCCGCCTATCTTGACGGCAGAGGCGTACCCAGTGTTGAGGAGGCGTTGCGCGAGGTCTTTCTCCAGCCGGTCCATGGACCTTTCCGCGCGTTGGTCAACGCTGATCGATTCCGCGGACTCCTGGACAGTCGCGTGAGGAAGGCAGAAGGCAAAGTCGATGCCGAGGTCCTGGACCAGGTAGAGAACAGGGTGCTGCACCTGTTGGAAGAAGTCCAGCAGTTTGCTGGCCACCCCCAGTCCACCGGGCCCCAGGCGGTGGCGAAAGATGTGTCGCGTACGCTGGATGCGATTCTAAGTCTGCCAGTACTGGCGATGCGGTATCCGCTGCCTCGTTCCCGCAAGTACAAGGCAGCCGCCGCGATGGTCGAGGCGCGTCTGGCTGACGACGCAGCGTGGGAGAGTCTCCTGGCCTGGCTGTTCACTCATGATCTGGGCCAAGTCGTCGCAGGGGATGACCCGGGCGACGGGCTGGGTCCTGCAGCCCAAAGCCGGGCATGGGTGGATGAGTGGCTACTGGGCAAGCTAGTGGCCAGCACCCTCCAAAACTTGGGGCTCGACGAACAGGCTGCTTGGTGGTCCGTGGGTATCGTCAAGATCTTGATCAGTCACCAGGACTGGTACAAGATGGACATACCGAAAAGCCAGCAAGCCCACCAGGTTCTGACCGCTTGGCTCAGAGACAGCGAGATCCAGCAAATGATCCAGGTCAATCGGTACGGAGGCGTGTTGTGGTTTAATCAGGAAGCCTTTGAGCAACTGCTGAGCTGGATGCTGACGATCGCCTCGGTCGGCATATCTGCTGATGGTGAGCGAAAGCCGGAGGAAGTTGCCCGGGACATTGTGGCTTGCTACGATGTGATCAACAAACTGCAGCAAGCGGCAGATGCGTCTGAGTATCAGGTGGTTAAGCTTGTAGAGGCGATAGGGGGCTAGCGCTCACCGGTTGCTCTCTCTGAGGAGGATGTGATGCTGTTGTCTAGCATGCAACTGCAACAAGCGAAATCCTTCATCTTCGAGCGCGGGCGGCTGCTTGAGCGCAATTTGTATCTGCACTTCTTTGAGGGAGGTAGCTTGGAGGCTTGCCAAGGCGCCCTGCATGTCTACCAAAATCCGGATGGAGGGTTTGGCAATGGCCTCGAGCCAGATCTGTTGTGTCCGGACAGTACCGCCATCGGCGCTGAAACGGCGCTGTATGTTTGCGATGTGCTTGGCTACCACGACGAGACCGTGATGGCTCGTCTGACAAGCTGGCTTGTGGCCAACCAGAACGAGCAGGGATTCATCGAGCATCCACCAGAGAGGCTGGCCAACTACCCACACCAGCCCTGGTGGGAGAACCCTGACGACGAGCGGGCTCTGGTCCTGGCCGGGCTGCTCAAGAGAAGGGGGATTGTGCTCCCTGATTTCTTTGCCGGGGTGCGCCGCTATTACTGTGCCTCGGAGTTTCGGCCGAGACTGAGCTTCTATAGTTATCCTTGCTTTGTTTACCTGATGTACTGTAGTGAAGGGCAGGAGGACCAGGAGCGGCTGTCGTGCATGATGGAGCAGGTGCCGGCCTTCTTGGATGTCCAACGAGCTCATTTCCCGCTGTTCAGCCGGTACTGGTTCTATGTCGCTGAGCTATGTGAGGCCGAGATCGTCCAGCGGGAGGCGGCGCGCTTTGTGGCTGCGTTGCAGGACGATGGAGGGATCGAGAATCCCTATCCAGATCTGCCTTGGTGGCGGCCCATTTTTACATTGGATGGATTGATCTTGATGAAGAAATATGGCTTGATTTGAGTCCTGCCCGGGAGCAAATGACGGAGCGGACCTAGGTGACGAACCCGAATATTCTGATACTAGACATAGTTCTATGCTAGGGTACCAAAAGGAGGGATGAACATGCTCAATATAACCCCTACGCAACGTCCGGAAAGCGATGCTGGATACCTAGAGATGATGACCGCTATTATCTTTATGGGGGGCTTGAGCCGCCAGGTCGTGATGGGCAAATGGGATGGTTTCTTGGCTGCCTTTGAGCAGTTCGACGTGGATGCCGTCGCGGATTTCACCGACGTCGATGTCGAACGCCTGAGTCAGGATGAGCGTATTGTGCGCTACAAGGCCAAGATCCGTGCTGTTGTGAACAATGCCCGGCAGATGCAGCAACTAGCCGAAGAAGATGGCTCGTTCGGGGCCTGGTTGCGCCGGAAGGTGGACCAAGAGGGTATTGATGCCACCGCACAAGCATTGGCCAAACAATTCAAGTATGTGAGTGCCGAATCTGCCCGGCGGTTTCTCTATGCCACCGGCGAGGATATTGGCGAAGTGGATGAGAAGATTCGTCGCAAATACGGGCCGGCTGAGTAAAGCCGGCACAGCTAGAAAGGGGTTGAAACATGCGAGACATCGTGCGCCAGGTTGCCGTCGTCCTGTCCACCATCGGCGTTATCGCCATCAATGCCTTGGCCAGTGCCTTACCTCTCAATGGCCAAACTACGGGGGAGATATCGGACCAATTTGATGTGTACTTTGTGCCGGCCGGGTATGTGTTTTCGATCTGGGGATTGATCTATCTGGGCCTGATCGCCTACTCGATCTATCAAGCTTTGCCAGCGCAGCGCGACAACCCGTTGTTGCGCCGTACCGGGTGGCTCTATGTCTTGAGTTGTGTCGCCAATGTGGCTTGGCTTTTCCTGTGGCACTATGAATATTTCGAATGGACCCTGGTGGCCATGGTGGCGCTGCTCCTGTTGCTGATTGCCATCTATCTCAGGCTGGGGACCGGTCGTACCGGCGCGTCGCGTGCTGAGAATTGGTTGGTGCGGCTGCCGTTCAGCATCTACTTGGGCTGGATCACGGTGGCCACCATTGCCAATGTCACCTCTTTGCTCGAGTATCTGGGTTGGGGTGGCTGGGGGTTGGCGCCCGAATGGTGGGCCGTTATCATGCTGGTCGCGGCTGCGATCATCACCACCTTGGTCAGTCTAACCCGGGGTGATGTGGCCTATGTGGCCGTCATCGTCTGGGCGACGATTGGCATAGCCCTCAAGCATAGCGATACACTCAGCGTCTCTCTCACGGCCTGGATCGTAGCGGCGTGGGTGGCTCTTACTCTAATTTTGGGCGTGCCGCTGCGAATGGAACGCCTGGCAAATTGGGAGGAGGTCCAGCGCAGCGAGGGAGTTCGCGATCGCTGGTAGGCAGATGTCGTTGAGGTAACCGCTTCTCTATTCATATCAGGCCGCGGGAGCTGTGAAGGTGCCGACGCTCTGGGGGATGCGTCCCTTGGAGTGTTGAATACGCTCAAGCCGCAGGATATTGACTTGTCGTTTGATTATGTCAAAATTTCTTGGATTCATTTCGCCCGCGGGCGTGACCGGCAAAAGAGATTTCATATTCGTGATCTAGGATGTTTGTCGTGGCTACCCAGAGGTTAAAGGAACAGCACGGGTGCTAGAGGGGATACAATCGGAACAGGTCATCGGGGAGGCGAAATGGAGCCAGGAGCGGGCAACAGCCTGGTATGCACGACAACCCTGGCTGCTGGGCTGCAGTTTTATCCCCGGCACTGCCATCAATCAGTTGGAAATGTGGCAGGCTGATACTTCTGATCCAGAGCTGGGAATCCAGCGGAGGAATTGAGGAGCCAGAAGTCTGGTTCCTCGACATCTTTGGCAAAGATGGCACCCCGTTTTGCCTCACGGAAGTTGAGGCGATTCGGAGGCTAGTGCAGCGCCTGGTGCAGGTAGCTGCCATCCTCTGCCTGTTTAAGGACAAATCT
>JASFOV010000367.1:0-5257 GCA_050116355.1 Anaerolineae bacterium | reverse complement strand
CCCCCTCAGCAGTCGGGATGACGGTTGGCTCGCCGCCCTCCATCACCGCAACCACACTATTGGTCGTACCCAAATCTATACCTATGATTTTGCCCATTGTGCAACTCCCTCCAAACAACTATCTCCGATACTTGTCCATTTCTTAATAGTCCGAAGCCATTCCGGACCAGTTTTAGGATACCGGATTTGTGTTAGAATGGAGTTAGACAACCGTTAGCGTTTCGTTAGAGCCCCAGCGATCGGACAATCATTTCCATCTTTGCTCCAACTGTGCTATAATGGCGCAAGACTCAGTAGCTGGACCAGCCAGTGACCACCGACCAGGAAGCAAGGAGGGATGGCAGCGACGATGAGCAGCGAATACCCTGATGTGCTAGGCGATCTGGTCGAGGCCAAGTCTCGGTCCGAGGTCAGCGGTGTTCACTATGTGACCGCGCTTGAACCACAGACCATTGCCCCTGGCGAGCAGAGCATCTTGCGAGTTTGGCTGCAAAATTGTTGGGACGTACCGGTGACAGTGACAGTCTCGATCCGATTCCCGACCTCCGCCCTTACCTTCTCGATCGCACAGAAACGCACCGACATCCCGCTCGCTGCTGCCGAAGTGGGTGAGGTCAAGATTCCAATTCTTTGCGCCAACGAGACGCCACCCAGGGACTATCAGTTTCTGACCGAGTTCGCCTGCAAGCAAGAGGAGAAGGGGCTTTTCATCCGCAGCAAACGGAACGAGGGCCGGCTCGGTAAGACGCTGCTCACCTTTCGCACAGGAATGGGTCTATCCGCGACGGTCGGCCTGGGGTTTGTTGCCCAGACCCACCTTCAGCAGAAGCTGCTACTGAAGGTAGACGGTTCGCCCTCTCCAGCCACCACCACACCGGACTTGACGCCCACCTTCCTATCGCACTGGACCGTCAAAGATCTCTCCATCCAAGGCAAGGCCCGCCAGCAGGTCAACGACCAGCAACTGTACCTGGAACCGCAGCTGAACCGGGCCGCGCTGTATGCAGCCTTTCTGGAGGAGAGCCAAGAACGCTATGGCCAAGCGGGCCTACCCTTGCACATTGGCGAAGCGATCTTCTTGGCCAAGATCCTTACCTTCGCTGTAGAGTATTTCCTCCGGATTCCCCACGGCTACGAGGCGATCCTGCTTCCTGCCTATACGCTGGCCTACCGCTATGATCTGCCCACGAGCGACCCGGTCTTTCTCGTTGTCCGCGCGGACTATGCCCGCATGACCCAGCTGGCTATCTCTCTCAGCTTCGGCTTGCTGCGCGAGCATCTCCAGCGGGATCCGTGGAGCCTGGAGGAACAGATCGCCGTTGGCCAGTTTGTCTCAGAGCGCGTGGAACGTCCCGCCCCACTCCCAGTCGAATTTCTCTACCTGCCATTGATTCTGGGCGGGGTGATGGTCAGCAACCAGGTGACCATGCCCGGCGAGGATGTGACGCAGAGCCTCTCATTGCTAGAGCAATCACGCCGGCACCGTAGCCCAGAGCTAGGCGAGAATCCCGACCTACTCGGCGTGCTGGACCAGCTTGTGGCAACAGCCCACGGCCAGGCATAACCCACTGGAGTTATAGTCTTTTGACAAAGGTCTATTTTCGTGCTATATTCCTGGTGCCAGCGGACCAGGGTTGAAGTCTCAATCGTGGAGCCTGCACACTGGCAGGCCACCCAAAATCACTCACATGAGGAGGACAAAGATGTCTAGGAGAATGACTGGGGTACTCTTGATCGTGCTGGTTCTATCACTCATCCTCAGCGCCTGTGGGGAAGAAGAACCTGAGGTCGTGGGCGGATTTGAGATTCCCGCCATCGAGGAAGGCAAGTTCAACATAGCCATGGTGCTTATCGGCCCCCATGACGACGGAGGCTGGAGCCAATCCCATTATGAGGGTCTAGAGTTCATCAGGGACAACATGGACGATGTACACACCGCCTACATTGAGAACGTACCTGAAGGCGCCGACTCGGAGCAGGTTTTTCGCAGCCTGTCTCGCAAGGGTTTCGATCTGATCTTTGGCACCTCCTTTGGGTACATGGATCCCATGGAGATCCTCGCCGATGAATTCCCCGACATCACTTATATCCACATCAGTGGATACAAGTCCAACATGGAGAACTTTGGCAACCTATTTGGGGCCATGGAGGACATGAAATACCTGGCAGGTATGCTAGCCGGTTCGCGAGCCAAGTTGGATGGGAACCCCAAACTGGGTTATATGGCCACCTTTCCCATTCCAGAGGAGATTCGCTTGGGCAACGCGATTGCTCTTGGCATGAAGCAAACCTGTCCCGAGTGCACGATGGATGTGCGCTGGATCAACACCTGGCACGACCCGATCATCGAGAAGGAGGCTGCAGCCTCGCTGTTTGACGCCGGGGCTCAGGTCGTGTTCACCGGCGCCGATACGCCAGCGGTGGCCGACGTCGCCCAGGAGAAGGGTCGATGGGGCGTCACCTACGATTGGTATGGCTCCTGCAAGGTGGACGCGTGTTTGACAGCGCCGTACTGGAACTGGGGGCCGGTATACCTCGAAGTGTCGGAAGGCGTCCGCGACGGAACCTACGAAGCGGGCTGGCACTACTTTGATGCCGCCACCGGTGCATTGGGCTTGTTCGGTTTCATGGAAGGCCAAACCTCGCAGCCGGGCATCAACGACCTGCCGGCCGAAGACGTACAACTCGTCAAAGACACCCTAGCCCAAATGCTCGCAGGAAATTTCAATCGTTTCGACGTGTTTTCTGGCGAGATCAAGGACAACCAGGGCAACATCGTGGTTCCCGCCGGTGAGAAGATGGAGCAGAGCGATCTCGACCAATTCCCGCCTGGCGCAGACGGTCTGGAATGCAAGTACTGTATGTACTGGTGGGCAGACGGAGTCACCGCTGAGCTGCCGGAAGTAACGGAATAGGCTGACCAGAACTCAGGGCCAGGGAGTCCAAAGCCTCCCTGGCCCTCTAACAATCGTGCTTGTCGCGGTCTATTTGAACTACGAGAGTGGGTCATGGAGCTCGGAGCGCAGGGCACTGCTGTCGAGATGCACGGGATTGTCAAGGAATTCCCCGGTGTCTTGGCCAACGACCATGTGAGCTTTAAGCTTCGTAGCGGTGAGATCCATGCCCTGCTAGGTGAGAATGGGGCTGGCAAGAGCACGTTGATGAACGTGCTGGCTGGCCTGTACCGCCCTGAAAAGGGTACCATCAGCGTTCACGGACAAGCCACAAGCTTGCGCTCCCCTCGCGACGCAATTGAGTGCGGGATCGGCATGGTGCACCAGCACTTTATGCTTGTACCCTCGCAGAGTGTCACCGAAAACATCCTTCTAGGACTGACAGAGCCTCGCTTCTTCATGCGCTTGCCCCATTACGACCGCAAAGTTGCCGAGCTGGGCCACGAGTTTGGCCTGCAGGTCGACCCTCGTGCTAAGGTATGGCAGTTGTCTGTCGGCGAACAACAGCGCGTTGAGATTCTCAAAATGCTCTATCGCGGTGCCGATATCCTCATCCTGGATGAGCCGACAGCGGTTCTGGCCCCGCAAGAAATCCGGGAGCTTTTCGATATCCTGCGTTCTATGACCCAGGAAGGCAAGTCCATTGTTTTCATCTCTCACAAGTTGGGTGAAGTTATGGATATTGCCGACAGGATCACGGTTCTGCGAAAAGGGAAGGTAACCGCCTCAGGCATCAAGCCGGAGAACACCAGCCCGGGCGAGCTCGCACGTTTGATGGTCGGCCGCAAGGTTCTATTTAGCGTTGAGAAACAGAGTCGGGAGCCGGGAGAGGTGGTGCTCACTGTAGACAATGTGTCTGCGCAGAATGACAGACGCATCCCAGCCCTTCAGGGGATCTCATTCGAAGTTCGAGGAGGCGAGATTCTGGGCATCGCTGGAGTAGCCGGCAACGGCCAGACTGAATTGGCTGAGGTAATCACTGGACTGCGCCGGTGTACGAGCGGTCGCGTCCTGGTTCGCAAGCAGGAAGTCAGCAATCGTCCAGTCCGTGGTATCATCGACCAGGGTGTAGGTCACATCCCTGAAGATCGCAAAGCAATGGGTACCTCGCCCAACCTCAGCATCGCCAACAACCTGATCCTCAAGGCCTACCGAAACCCCCCCATTGCCCGCAGGATGGCAGTCGACTACCAGGCTGCCCACCAGCACGCCGAGGAGCTAAGAGAAGCCTATGAGATTATGGCCCCATCAGTGGATACTGCGGTACGATACCTGTCGGGCGGCAACCTTCAGCGCGTGATCCTGGCCCGTGAAATCTCGGCTGGACCAGGGCTAATCATCGCCATGCAGCCGACCCGCGGGTTGGATGTTGGCGCTATTGAAGGAGTGCAGCGGCTACTTCTTGAACTGAGGCAAGCCGGAACTGCTGTGCTGCTGGTCTCGGAGGAACTGGACGAGATTATTAACCTAAGTGACCGCATTGCAGTTATCTATGAGGGCAGGATTGTAGGCCAGATGTCAGGAGAAATCACAGAAGAGGATCGCGAACGCATCGGCCTTCTGATGACTGGGCAACAGGCAGAAGAATTGAAGCAGGGACTGGCGAACGACGAGGGAATTGAGCCGTGAGTACACCAGACACTCCTGTCACAAAGAAGTCTGGCCTGCCCTTTCAGGTGAGAATAGAACCGCGCGTCGCGGAAGTGCCCGGTTGGTTGCCAATCACAATCTCTGTTGGGGCGGTCGTGGTCGCCCTCGTCCTGGGTGGCGTGGTTCTGGCATTGGTCGGTGGCAACCCTTTCCGGGCATATCTCCACATTGCCCAGGCCTCGTTTGGCAGTCTAGGGGTCTTTTCCGACACACTGGTGAAGGCCACACCGCTACTCCTGACAGGTCTTGCGTGTACCGTGGCATTTCGAATGAAGCTGTGGAACATTGGCGCAGAGGGGCAACTTTTTGTTGGAGCCCTAGCTGCGAGTGCTGTGGTTCTGGCGCCCCTGCTGCCGGCCGAGACACCTTCGATTCTCATGCTGGTGACCATGGCTGCAGCCGGCTTTATCGCCGGCGCACTGTGGGGCTTTGTGCCTGGTCTACTGAGAGCGAAGTTGAAGGTCAACGAGGTTGTCACCACGTTGATGATGAACTATATCGCCATCTCACTGACCAACTTTTACATCTATGCCGTCTGGAGCGAGGGGGGCTTCCAGATGAGCCGGGTTTTCCCCAGGTCAGCCTGGATGCCTCGACTGGCAGACTTTGCCGAACAGATACCAGCATTCAGAGGGCTCACAACCCACCTGGGA
>JASFOV010000366.1:0-5264 GCA_050116355.1 Anaerolineae bacterium | reverse complement strand
CGGTGCGCCAGCGCGTCGGGCACACCATAGGCATCATCATGATCTCCGGCATCAAGCGGGAATTGGTGGATCGCGTGGTCGGCCTAGAGGTCGGCGCCGACGTCTATATGACCAAACCGTTCGAAACCCGCGAGCTACTCGCCCAGGCCCGGGCCCTGCTGCGGCGCATCCACGCCCAGCGCGCCCGCGGCGACGAGGCCGGCTGGATCGTCGTCGACGCAGATCTGCGCATCCACTTCGACCGGCGAGAGGTAGAGGCGGGCGGCCAACCGGTGCACTTGACCCGGCTGGAGTTTGACCTGCTCCAGAAACTGGCCGGGGCGCCGGGTGTCCCCTTCGCCCGTGCCGATCTGATCGATGCGGTCTGGGGCTACGACGAAGCAGCCTGGGACATCTCCGATGCTGCAGTGAATACGTGCGTGGCCAAGCTACGGGCCAAGATCGAGCCCGACCCGTCGAATCCCCGCTATATCCACTCCGTACATGGCATCGGCTATCGTTTCAAAGCCCTCTAGGAGGAGGCATGTCCTTGTCAGACTGGATCCAGATCATCTTCCGGGTGCCGTTGCCAGTGTTTGGTGCCTTCCTTCTTCTGCTCATCGCCTGTCTCACCATGGCCATCATCGCCTATCGCCGGCGTGTGATCCACACCCGAGAGATCGCCAGGCAGAACCAAGACTTGCAGGCGCGCGTGGCTGAATGCGCCGGGCAGACAGAGCAGGTGACCCAGACGCGCGAGGCGTACCGTCATTTTGTCTACACCATCTCGCACGAGATTTCGAACCCGTTGCAGAGCATCCAGACCAACCTGGACAACATGGCCCGCTGTGCCCCGGACGAGACAGCGCGCTGGCGACAGGCCCAGCAGATCATCGCCGCCGACCTGCAACGCCTGACGCGACTGACCGAGAACCTGCGGCTCTTGTCCCACTTGGAGACGCCGGATGCGCCGTTGATCCGCGAACCCGTCAACCTCAAGGGATTGATCGAGGATGTCATCATGGCGCTGTTCGAGACCGCTGAGGAACACGGGGTCCGTCTCTGCTACGTAGGTCCGCAGCGACCAGCGCGGGTCATGGGCGACCGGGACGGCCTGCGCCAAGTATTGCTCAATCTGGTCGAGAATGGCATCAAGTACACCGATTCTGCGGGCAGCGAAGTGCTGATCAGCGTCCAGGAGGAGCAGGACCGGCAGGTCGTCCGCGTTTCCGACGAAGGCATCGGCATCGCCGCGGAGGATCTTCCCCACCTATTCGACACCGCCTACCGCGCACCCCAGGCCCACAGCTTCCGTCGCCAGGGCAGCGGCCTGGGACTGGCCATCGTCAAGCGCATCGTCGAGCAGCATGGCGGCCAGGTCCGGGTCCAGAGCCGGGTCGGGGAGGGTACCACCGTCTCCTTTGACCTGCCGCTATACACGCCCGCGCAACAGACGTAACGTGGCAAAGGGCAACGAAACAGCAACGGATGGTGATAGAATCGCCAAGACTTTCGACGTCGATCTTGGTATTCTGGTGAGAGATGGGCAGCCAGTGGCATCCCCAGATTTCCGCGGATGCTCAAGTCCGGCCGTTAGCGAGTTGAGAAGCCAGTATCGTGAATAAGTCGCGTTCTATTCAGTGGCTAGGAGTAAGGGCAATTCGATACGTCTGCCTGTTGTTGGCAGCCGTGTCCCTTACGGCCTGCATCGAAGTCTATGTGTTCGACCAAGCGCCAACCGGCGGCCCAATCCAAGTGATGATCATCACGCCTACACCTTCCCAGGATGCTGTCCCCTCCTTCCCGGCCGTGGAAGACCGTCCTCCTGAAACGGATACTTGGCTGCGTCCCGCCGATGACATGCCCATGATCCACATCGCCGCCGGTGCCTTTGCCATGGGTGCTGATCTCGCCGACGATCAAGCCAGCGAGAACGAAAAACCGGCGCACTCCGTGCAGCTGAGCAGCTACTGGATTGACGAGCATGAGGTCACCAATGCCCAGTACCAACGTTGCGTGGCCGCCGGTGCTTGCCGCCCGCCCATGCAATGCGATTGGGGCACACCCACCTACGGCGATCCGGCTAGATCGAACCATCCGGTGATCTGCGTCAGTTGGGCCGACGCCAGCGCCTACTGCCAGTGGGCTGGGGCGCGGCTGCCCACCGAGGCCCAATGGGAAAAGGCGGCACGCGCTGCCAGCAGACGGCGGTACCCCTGGGGCGACGCCCCCCAACCCGCTAGCCTCAACCTCTGCGACCAGAATTGCGCCCTCGAGTCACGGCTGGAGGATGTGGACGATGGCTACGCCCGCACCGCGCCCGCAGGACACTATCCGGGCGGGGCCAGCCCCTATGGGGTCCTAGACATGGCAGGCAATGTCTGGGAATGGGTCGCCGACTGGTACGACCCTGGCTACTATTCGACGTCAAGTGCGACGGAGCCCTTGGGCCCCGGCTCTGGAGCCCAAAAGGTCTCGCGTGGAGGCTCGTGGGACAATACCTGGCACGGGGTGCGCACCACCGCCCGAAACTGGGACAATCCTCAGGACAGGATGGAAACCGTTGGCTTTCGGTGCAGCATGCCGGTGGTGCCCGGCTTGCCCTGAAGCAGTCCCCTCCCCCAACCGGTTCAGCCGCGTCACGGTCAATGGGCCACAGGCCCCTACAGCGCCAGAACCTTTACCCTCAGCAAAGCTGAATATCGATGCCACGGGATGTGTGATCTCATGCGAGATAGCCTGTTCTGTATTTACACTCTATGTGCCGGCCGGACGAAACCTGATCCCGCCAGATCAAAACTGACGGAGCTTCCACCCTCCGAACGGCAACCGATCGGCAATGGACGGTAATACTTTGGCAAAGACTTGCGAACGTGCCTGTGGTATGCTGGAGTCAGAAAGGTCCAGGGTTGCCTGCGAATGGAGTATGCTGACGGCCAGGCTTGCCCAACAACTACAGGTTCTGGAGAGACACCATGAGCAGAAGCAAGATCTTTGTTACTGGGCTAGCGATCCTTATCCTGAGTTGTGTGATTTGGGGCTACACCTCTGCACCGGGCGGACCTGCCAGTGCTTGGCTGGCCCCCTCTTTCCCAGCCCTCGCTCGGCCAGCGCACGACACTCAGCCCGCCCTGCTGCTCACTGCCACCTCCAATCCGACTCCCACAACCACTCCGACTATGGCGATCTTCATCACACCCAGTCCGTCTCCTTCCAGCGACCCCTTCACGTCCCCCCTACTCCCATCTGGCACGCCAGGCCCTTCCGCCACCAGCGATCCTTTCGTCTCCCCCCTGGCAACCCTGACCCCTACTCCCTCGCCAACGCCGACGGTTATTTGTCCGCGTGCCACTAGGGAGCCACTGTGGGTGGCGCCAGTCACCTCGCCGACCAAACATCGCTCCCAGGTGATCACCGTCTATGCTGGCAACAGCCAAGCGATTACCATCACCGCCGAGTCGGGGATTTTTGCCGTGCACGGCAGCTTCAGTGCCTTCCAGCCCACCCAGATAGAGATCGACCTGCTGCCCAACACGACCCACCATCTCAGAGTCTACAGCAAAGTGAAGATTGTTGAGGGGTATTGGGGCTGCGTATACGGAGGTTACACGCTGAGCACAACCACCGACCGCTACGGTGCACCATTGGTTATCGAGCGCCAGCCCCATCTGCAGGCGCCCCACATTCGCTGGCTACCTACGGTCTTTGGGAGCGGACCGGTTCCCATGCCCTAAACCTCCCTCTCTTTCCACCGCCCCCGCCGGAACCAGAGGAAAAACAACAATCCATTGGCCAGGTTGGCGACAGCCCGGCCCCACCACACACCAGTAACCCCCAACCCCAGCCAGCGCGACAGGCCATAGGCCAGGGGCACCTCCAGCCCCCACAGCGTCAGCAAATTGACGGCCATGGCCGGCATTGTGTTGCCCGCCCCATCGAAGCCGCGGGCCAACACCACCCCGACCGAACTGGCCACCATCGACCAGGCCACAACCCGGATGCATTCGGTCCCTATTTCGACGACCTCGGGCGTCGGATCAAAAAGAGCGATGAGTGTCGGTGCCAGGATCGTCAAGACGGCGGCCATCACAACCATATAGCCGCCGGCATAGAAGCTCACCCACCACGCACTGTGCTCGGACCGGTCGGGTTGGCGCGCGCCAAGGTTCTGGCCGACCAGGGTCCCCGCCGTATTGCCCAGACCAAAGCAAGGGATGAGGGCGATCAGCAACATGCGGTTGGCCACCCCGTAGCCGGCCGTGGCAAAGGTGCCGTACAGCCCAACCAAGCCCACGATGGCCAGGCGGGACGAGGAACGCAGGGTCATCTGCACCGTGCTCGGCAGGGCAATGCGGATGATGCGCACCATCAGCGGCAGATCGGGCCGCAGGTTGCGGAGGTTGATGCCGATCCGGGCCCGGCCGCTCAGTAGAATCCCGAGCTGCCAGACCAAGCCTGCCCCAAATCCCAGGGCAAAGGCCCACGCTGAGCCGGCCACACCCAGCGCCGGTACCGGGCCCCAGCCAAAGACCAACACCGGCTCCAATGCGACCGTCGTGGCCGTGGCCAGAAACAGTACCTGCATCGCGCGCTGCGCCTCGCCGGCGCCGCGTAGCATAGCATTGATCGAAAACACCAGCACCAGGGTAAAGATGCCGCCAAAGGCCACCCGCAGGTAGGCCAGTCCCAGCGGCAGCACCTGCTCATCGGCGCCCAGCAGGCGCAACAACGGTTCGGCCAGCGCGATGCCTGCCACACCTAGTACCAGCGATACCGTCAGCCCCAGCAGGATCGTCTGCCATACCGCGTGCTCGGCCGCCTCCGGATCGCGAGCTCCCACCCGGCGCGCCACAATGGCCATGCCGCCGATGCCCAGCCCATTGGCCAAGCTGTTGAGCACCCAACGGATGGTGATACTGATGGTCACCGCCGCCAGCGCCGCCGAACCCAGTTGGCCAACCCAGTAGGTGTCCAGCACCTGCGCCACATTCATAATCCCAGTCTCGAGGATCATGGGCGGCGCCAGGTGCCAGATGGCCCGGTGCAGACTGCCTCGGGTCAGATCGCGCTGGGTCGGCTGCGGCTGCTCGATTTTCGTCGCCATCGACTTCCTTTGTCACCAGGGTAACCAGCATCTGCAAAAACCAACCGGGATTGTACCAGAGCCCGACCAAAGAGTCAATGCACCATCTTGCGTCTGCTGGATGACTGCCAAGCCGCCCACTGCTCGTGCCTCGCCTTATCGAGCGCCAGACACGCAAAGAGCGGGCCAGGATTGGCCCGCT
>JASFOV010000365.1:0-5268 GCA_050116355.1 Anaerolineae bacterium | reverse complement strand
GGATGGTCAGCGTCTCACCGGTGGCGGCGGAATAGTCTTGGCCGGCGGTGGCCGAATCGTCGCTGGTGGTATAGTCGACCGAGACATCCCGGCCGCTGGCGGCCGACAGGCTGGCGGTGAAGGTCAGGTGGCCGTCGCTCTCGCTGGCGCTGCTGTCGCTGACCGACAGGCTGGGCAGGGGGTCGTCGTCGATGATGGTGCCCGTGGCTTGGTTGCTGACTAGGGTAGCGTAGTTCGCGTTGCTGAGGGTCAGGGTGAAGGTCTCGTTGGGCTCGTCCAGGGCGTCGTCGATGAGCGGAATCTGGATCAGGCCGCTGGTCTGACCGGCGGGGATGGTCAGCGTCTCACCGGTGGCGGCGGAATAGTCTTCGCCGGCGGTGGCCGAGCCGTCGCTGGTGGTATAGTCGACCGAGACATCCCGGCCGCTGGCGGCCGACAGGCTGGCGGTGAAGGTCAAGTGGCTGTCGATCTCGTCCGCGCTGCTGTCGCTGACCGACAGGCTGGGCAGGGGGTCGTCGTCGATGAGGGTCAGCTGGGCGGTACCGGTTCCCAGCGTGGCGCTTACTGCTCCCGCCAGCGACAGGTTGACGGTCTCGTCATCCTCAGGCAGCGTGTCTACCAGAACCGGTACGTCGAAGGTCTTTGTGACCTCTCCGGGGCTGAAGGATAGGCTACCGCTGCTGGCCGTATAGTCGGCGCCCGCGGTGGCTGAACCGTCGCTGGTAGCATAGTTCACACTGGCGGTGAGGGCCGTCTCGCCGCTCAGCGTGACGGTGATCGTCGCTGATCCGCCGCTTTCCGCCTGGTCATAGGCCGGCTGGCTGAACGAGATCTCGGGTTCGTCATCATCGTCCACGATGGTGATCGTCTGCTGACTGGGGCTACCCAGCGAGGCGTTGACCGGTTCGCCCAGGGTGACGACCACCGTCTCGGCGCGCTCGTACAGGGCGTCGTCCGTCACCTGGAAGGTGAGGCTATCGCTGAGGGTGCCCGATTCGAGCACAAAGGTGCCCGCCGCTAGGTCGTGATCGACCCCACCACCGCTGGCGCTGCCCCCCACCGTGAAGGGAACCGAGACCTCTGCCAGGCTCGGCGAACTGAGCGTCACCGTAACCGCGACGGTGCCGGCGCTCTCGGTCACCGCCTGCGCATCCGGGGAAAGCTGCACCGAGGGCGTGGGTGGGGTGCCACTCCAAGTGGCGCCGGTCATGGCAAAGGGCGAGGCCCCGGGCAGGTCCTTGTTGCGATCCCAGAGTTGCCAGATGGTGTCGCCCCAGGCCTTGAGCTGGTCGAAGAAGGGATCGCTCTGGATGATATACGCCTCGGGCTCACCGGACGGCGTCGGGCTGGAGAGTGTCCGGGTGCTGTCGCCGTTGATCTCGTCGCGCAGGAACTCGATATACTCGCGACTGGTGGTCTGGTAGTACAATGTCACTTCGATCAAATCGGCGCCCGGGACGAGGATCCCATAGTCGGCCAGGTCTACGGCATCGTAGCCGCCCGCGTATTCCTCAGGCGTGTAGATTGTGGGATTATTGGGGTCTTCTTCTTGCCCGTGCCAGACCGGCTGAGCCAAGCGGGCCGGGGCTTCATCGATGCGGAAGCCCTTGGGTGGAATGCGATTGTCCTTGTATCGATCGTCGGCCAGGACAAAGTGAAAGGTCTCGTCCTCGCCGGTCAGGCTACTGCTGGGGTGCATCTCGTACACGAGCGCTTCGACGTGCGCTTCTCCGGTCGCCAGGGCCGGGCTGTTGGGCGAGTAGGCTTCCGGCAACCCTTTGAGGGTGCCAATCCCGGCGTCGTAGGGATTGACCTCGTAGATGAGCGAGCCGCCGCTGTAGGCCTTGATCCCGACGAACATGCGCCGGCCCTCGGGAAACCCGGAGATCAACTTGTGGCCGGTGTAGTTCTGGATGCGGAAACTGATGGCCCCGCTGCCCGGATCGTAGGTCAGTTCTTCAATGGCTGCTGCCTGCAACAATTGCTGCCGGGCCCGGTCCACCCCGCGCAGGATGGCCCCGGGATCGTAGCCGTCTCCCTGGCCGAGGTCCAGTGTCAGGACGTCCGGACCCTGGTCGAGCAGCGCCTCGTTTTCAGGATCATAGTTCGGCGAGGCTGGCGCGGCGCTGGCCAGTACATAGCCGACCCACATGTTGCCGCCCGTCAGATCGTGGACCGGCTGGCCGCTCTGTGGGTGCTCCACGCTCTCATCGGGCCGCACCACCGCGTCGGACATGTCGGCGCCCTTGCCCACCGCGTCGGGCATGTGGCAATCCTGGCAGGTGGCGATGACGTTGCTTGTGTGCGAGGTCGTAAAGACCTCTGGTGCATAGGGGCCGAGGCCGGCGCTGCCGCCCTCCAAGCCATAGTCGGACAGCATAAACTCGGAGAAGGTGCGCTCGATGTGATAGTAGGAATAGGCCGGCTGCGTCTCGCTGGTCAGCGGCGCCGAACCGTCCTGGCCCAGGTTGGCCAGGGCTGGATTGGACACGTCGTGGCAACTGCTGCAATAGTACTTGCTCTTGTGATAGCGGCTGTACAGCATGGAATGGCGACCGGTAGCGTCAGTAAACGAGGCCCGTTTGTCGCCGTCGGGACTGGCAAAGTATTGGCCGCTCCCATTTTCGGTGTACGCTGTGGGCGGAAGGTTGTTGGTGTAGAAAGGATCGCCGTCAAAGAACGTGATCCCTTGGGCCAGGATCGCATCCTCGGTATAGGTCGCGTCTGCCGCTGTTTGTGATGGCGTTTCTCTGATGTTGGTCTCGTCCCAGTACGACCGCCACTCGCTGGGGTCGATGGCGCCACTGCCATCCAGATCTCCCTCGCGAGCCAATTCGTGCGTGCCCTCAAAGAAGGGATCGTACAGGCTGTGGCAAAAGTCGCACTGGACCCCGTCATAGTCTACGCCGCTCATAGCCGAGGCGTTGGGTGGGTCCGAGCGGCCCGCCAGCCAGCCTTGCGGGAAGTGGCAGCGCTCGCAGAGGTCCACGGCGTTGGGGTTGCCTAGAGCCCACACCGAGTCCTGCCCGGCGACGGTCATGCAGGCCCAGAACAGAAAATCACGGGCCGACTGGGCCATCATCGAGCCCATCCAGTTCGATCCGGGCTCGATCGCTTGGTCATAGTCCGAGTGGCAGTTCGTGCAGCGGTTGGGACCTTCCAGTTTGGTCACCACACCCGGCTGGGTGCCCGGCATGCGCAGCAGGGGATCATCCTCGACGGGGAGGGGTGTCCAGGCAAGGGCCAAAGAACCGCCCACCAGCACCAGGATACCCACCAGGGCGGCTACGATATGAAATCGGCGGCTTTGGCTCATCGCGGCACTCCTTTGGTCGCAGCGTAGACGGGGTGTTCTGTCAGGTGCGATTATACCCTATTGCATGAGATATGGCAATTGCCGCGTCCACCTATCCTGTGCTGCTTCACACCACTGAACAGGCCTTTCCGGTACTCGACGCCTGTCCTGCAGTGTCCTGCAGCCAGCACGGACGGTCAGCACGGGTGACTGGCGCCAGAACGGACGGCGCTATGCAGAGACTGTCCAGCCACGGGCTGGGATGGAGCAGGGAAGAAGCCAAGGTCTGTTCTGCAACAGGTCACCAAGGGCCGGTCTGCGCTGTGACTCCCGCCTGGCGCAGGGTGAGCGGCAGATAGATCCGGTGCGCCAGAGGGTCATAGAGGCGAACGGTGGCCGGGTTGCGCTCGCCGATTGTGCTGTGGACGGGGTTTCCCAGGGTGACGATGATCGTCTCGCTGACCTCGGGCTGCGTGTCGTCCAGGAGCGGGATGGCGATGGCCTGCTGGGTCTCGCCCGCTTGGAAGGTCAGGGTGCCGCTGATGGGGACATAGTCCTCCCCCGCCTGGGCGCCGGCCGGCGGCGGGCCATCAGTGGTGGCATAGCCGACCGTGGCGGTGACCGCGGTCGGACCGGACAGGGTGACGGTCAGGGTGGCGGTGACAGCCTCCTCGTCGACAAGGTAGAGGTCTGTTTCGAAGGCGATTTGGGGCGGCTCGTCGTCGTCAACGATGGTGGCCGTGGCCTGTGCGTCGCCCAGCTTGGCGTGGAGCGGGTCGCGGAGGGTGACCAGGAACGTTTCGTCCAGTTCGTACAGCGGATCATCCAGGAGGTCGACGTGGAGGGTGGCGGTCGAAGTGCCAGCGGGCAGGGTCAGGGTGCCGGTTGCGCTGATATAGTCGGCCGGTCCGGCGGTGCCGTCCTGGGTGTCATAGCCAACGGTGGCCGTCAGGGCCGTCGCGCCCGACAGCGTGACGGTGATGGCCGCGTAGCCGCCGGCCTCCCCTTCGCCAACAGCATAGTCCGCCGCCTGAAAGGCGATAGTGGGCGGGCTGTCGTCATCGACGATGGTGCCCTGCGCCAGGGCGTCGGTCAGGCTGGCGTGGGCCGGATCGCTGAGTTCGACGGCCAAAACCTCGTCGCCCTCGTACACATTGTCGGACTGGATGTCCACCTCTATCTGTCCCTCGAGCGACCCGGCGGGGATGGTGAGGATGCCGTGCGTCTCGGTATAGTCCGCCCCGGCGGTGGCGCCGCCCGGGCCGGGTGGGCCGTCGTGGGTGGCATAATCGACGCTGACATCCTGGTCGCTGGCGAAGGACAGGCTGACGTCCAAGGCCAGGATGCCGTCGCTCTCGCCGGCGGCGGCGTCGGCGATGGACAGTGTGGGTTCGCCCTCGTTGTCGACGATGAGCAGGACGGCGGTGGCGGTGGCCAGGGTGGCGCTGGTGGGCTGGGTCAGGGTCAGGAGCACCGTCTCGTCGAGCTCGTCCAGATTGTCGTCGTGGATGGCGAGGGGCAGGGTATGGGTCAAGACGCCGGGTGTGAAGACGAGGGAGCCGCTGATGGGCGTATAGTCGTCGTCCGCGGTAGCCGAGCCATCGCCGCTGGCATAGTCGACAGTGGCCGTGAGCTGGGTGGCGCCGCTGAGGGTGACAGTCAGGATCGCCGGGCCGTCGGTCTCAAAGACCCGGTACTCGTCGTGGCTGAAGCCGATCTGGGGCGGGTCGTCGTTGTCGGTGATGGTGCCGGTGGCTTGGTTGCCAATCAGGGTAGCGTAGTTCGCGTTGCTGAGAGTAAGGGTCAAGGTCTCGTCCCGTTCAAAGCGGACATCGTCGATGAGTGGAATCTGGATCAGGCCACTGGTCTGGCCAGCGGGGATGGTCAGCGTCTCACCGGTGGCGGCGGAATAGTCTTGGCCGGCGGTGGCCGAATCGTCGCTGGTGGTATAGTCGACCGAGACATCCCGGCCG
>JASFOV010000364.1:0-5276 GCA_050116355.1 Anaerolineae bacterium | reverse complement strand
TGGCGGCTGCTCTCCTTGGCGCCTAAACCTTGCTCCAGATAGGCAGCCAGTTTGGCACGGACGCGTTCCGCAGCCCAAGGTGGGGCTGGCTCGCTGGCGCCGCCGGTGACCAGCACGCAGGGGCGACCTGCCGTAAGGGCAGCGGGCGCTTGTCCCAGGGTGCCGCGCCAGAGGGTCTCCAACCCGCGATCTGTGGCCGCGGTGACGACCAGCGGGCGCTCGCCCCAGGCTGCGTGCAACTCGACCAGGGTCCGGTCCAGATCGCCAGGCGTGGTGGTGATGACCAGGGTGCGCAACTCGGTGGCAACCTGGCTCACAAGCTGGCGCCAGGCGGTTCGATCGCCAGCCGGGCTGCCCAGGTAAACGAAACTGCCGGCGGGTAGGCCGGATACGACGAGGGCGGCCAGTGGCAAGGCGGGGCCTGGGATGGGCACGATGGGGAATCCATGGTCCATGGCGGCCCGAATTGCGACAACACTGGACGGTGAGGGTGCGGGGGACCAGCCAGTGACGAGAAGGCAAACATCTGCCTGGTCGAGCGTCGCCAGGAGTGTGTCGATCTCATTACAGGCGACGACGGGGGTCCGGATGCGGTGATGGGCTAACAGTTCCCGCACCGGCTGGCTCTGATCCGCTAGGATGAGAGCTGCGGCAGCCAGATGCCGCAGGGCGCGGGCGGTGATGTTGTCTGGATGAGCGGCCGGCACGCCGGTGACATAGAGTGTGCCCATGGAAGCTTATACCGTACCTCTTTTGGTGGGGGGTCAGGTATCCCTGCCCGTCAACGTAAGTCGCATGGGCAACCCCAACAACTCGGATCCAGGTCGCAGTGGCTGGGGCTCTCCTGCGGGCTCAAACCCTGCTCGCTGGTATAGGCGTAGGGCTGGACTGTTGGACAGCGTGACGCCCAATTCCACGTAGCGGGCACGGTGGGCCTGTGCCCAAGCGATCACAGTTTCCAGCAGCATCCGGCCCGCACCCTGGCACCTGTAGTCTGGGGCGACCCACATCTGAAACAGATAGGCCACGTCGGGACGGGACCCTTCGATCCGGCCCCAGGCCAGGCCGACTGGCTCGCTGTCCACTTCTGCAACCAGAGGCAAATCCCAGCTGGAGTTCGCACCCGAAGATAGACGCTTTGACCAGCCGGCGTCCGAACGCTCTTGTCCTTCGGCAAGTGTCCGGCCGAAGGCATCAGGCGAATCGGCCAGTGCGCGCAGGCGCAGGATGATTTCTCGCTGTGCACGATTATCCAATCCGTCTGGTCCCTCCACGAGTATAGAGGCCAACGTAAGGCTGCTGGATACTTGGTCGCTGGACAGATATGGTGTCCCTGTTGATAAAAAGACCGAGGTCGTGACAAGACCCCGGACGGTTGGTACCCCTGGCAGGATTCGAACCTGCGACACATGGTTTAGGAAACCACTGCTCTATCCTCTGAGCTACAGGGGCTCGACCAAGTTAGTATAGCATAGGACGGGACAACTGACAAAACAGGGGCGCGGTACTTCCTGGAAACCTGAACGGCGTGCTAACGCAGATCGCCGTCCAGGTGGCAGGTGTCGTTCAGCAGTGAGAGGCGCGGCCCGCGAGGGCCGTACTCGACGAGGCTGAGGGAGGCATTGGCAAAAGCGAAAGGGGCCGGACGGTGGGTCTCCATTTCCAGAATGTGCTCCAAGAGCATGCCCAGGCTGCCGCCGTGGGCCACCACGGCCACCGTCTCTGCCGCGCCGTGGCAGTCCATGATGCCGGCGAGCATGGCCGCCAGCCGGGCACGGAAGACATCGACATCTTCTGCGCCGGGGATGGACATCCAGCCGTCATCCTGATCGAGTTCGCGCCATATGTCGGGGTAGCGGTCCTTGAACTCATTCCAACTGAGGTTGGTTAGAAGCCCAAAGTCATACTCGCGCAACCGCGGATCAAGGGTGAGGGGTACGTCGAACTGCTGGGCAATGATGCGGGCGGTTTCCGCGGCGCGCTGCAGGTCGCTGGCGTAGAGGCCGGCGAGGCTCCACCCCTCGTGTTCCAGTCGCTGGGCCAGGGCTTGAGCCTGGGCCCGTCCCCGATCAGTAAGGGGAGAATCGAACTGACCCTGTATGCGTCCTTCGGCGTTGGCGACCGACTGGCCATGGCGGACAACTAGCAGTTTCATCTAGCTCTCTCCTTGGTTCAGGATGCGAGGCTGGATTCTAGCACGGATCTTGGGGCAAGGCAATCGTCTCCAGTACGATGGTCAGGCGTGTTCCAGAGCCGGAGGGGCTCACTCCTCAATGGGGGCGAATCCTCGCCTGGCAAGAGAGAATACAACCACTCCAGTCCTAGGGCTTGTAGAAGGGACCCACGACTTCGATGTAATCGGTGATAACGCCATCCACCGGGATGTGGCGAAAGCGTTGAGCATCTGGGGCGGTGTCGACCAATAAGTAGAAGCGCAGGCCCGCCTCGTGAACCACATCGAGGAAGCGGTAAGGCCAACCCCAAGCCAGGCGAACATATTCCGGGGGAAGGCCGAGTCCCATGCCCCGGCAGTGCTCGGGAAAACCGGCCAGGCCCAAGGAAAGGAGGTAGGGCAGGAAACATTCCTTTACTTCAGATCGAATGCCTACCAGACGGGTGATGGAGGGGACTTCCTGCCGGATGTAATCGAAGGTGTTTGGCGGGCCCCAGTAGTACAGGCCGGCTTGCTGTTCAAGCGGTTGGGATTTGAGGGTGTCGACCAGCAGCCGGGCTGTCTCCATGGAGCCGTCTTTGTGATCGATCCAAAATCGCCGGCCGGGGAAGGCTTCAAGTACCTCGATCAAGGTCGGCATGCGGCCCACGCCCTGGCCCCGGAAGGGGTAGGTCCGACCGCCGTCATGGGTGTAGCCGTAGCCGATGTCCAAGCCCTGGAGGTATTCCAGGGGATGGTCGCTGACGTTGCCCAGACCATTGGTGCGGCATTCCAGCCTGTTGTCGTGAAAGATCACCAAGTAATCGTCACTTGTGCGCCGGATGTCGATCTCAACCACGGTGGCGCCACTGTCGAATGCAGCGCCAATGGACTCGATGGTGTTCTCGATGTAGGGGTGGGTAGGTGTGTAGATGTGAGTGGCCTCGCAGCCTGTGGCCAGGTCGTAGGTTCGCTGTTGCCAATTCGTGTGCATGCCGCGGTGGGCGACGACATCGAACCCGTCGTTGGCTGGGGCGCTGGGTGCCTGGCCGCCGTAGATTGCCTGGTATATGACAAAGGCGATGATTGCCACAGCGGCGACGATCAGGACCTTCTTGAGCAACGAATCTTCTCCTGCACACAGTCTCTTGCCACGTGGGGCAGGTCTTCGATAGGAGCCAGATCAGCGGAACGATACTCCGGTCCCCACCCAGCTGCATCATCGACGCAGCTGGGTGGCCCGAGAACCGGTCAACAGCAGGGAATCTAGCCTATTTTAGCGTAGCGGCTAGGAGGCTGCATGACTCGTTGCCTGCAGCTACCCCGCGCCTGGTCACCTCTTCCCCCACGATACAAATCACGGCGTGCTACTGTGGCCGTATCGTGTCTGGGAGCGAGACCTATCGCAAGCCGGCGTGATTCACAGGTTTGGCAGGAATTGGAATAATGATCATCAAGCCAAGGGGGCCAACGTGCACTCAATAGGCTGTGGGGCTGGTCTGGCGCCCGTCCGGCAAGAACAAGGGTTGGGCAGGTGCATTGTTCCTCCGCCGGATACTGAATTGACAAAGCCCAACCCTTCTGATAGAATCGCCGGGCATGAGTCGACGCCGTCATGCGATTCATGCTTTTCTTTTGACCCCGGCCCCGCGCCGGACAGGATGAGGCTTGGACCCCATCACAAGGAGAGAATTATGGCGAGAGTGGTCGGCAGCATCCCACCCCATGGGGGGCAACTGGTGAATCGCGTTCTGCGTGGAGGATTGCGCGAAGCCGCTTTGGAACGGGCCGTATCCTTCCCCCAGGTTCAACTCACCCCTATGGCTGCCTCTGACTTGGAGATGATTTCGGTAGGGGCCTACAGCCCGTTAACCGGTTTTATGACGCAGGCGGATTACGATAGCGTCATCGATACCATGCGGCTGAGCAATGGCTTGCCCTGGAGCATCCCTGTCACCCTGCCGGTAGATGACGAGACAGCCGCCGGGCTCGAAGAAGGGCAGGAGATCGCGCTGTTGGACGGCGACCATTTGATGGGGATCATGACCATCGCCGAAAAGTTCGCGGCGGACAAAGAGCGCGAGGCCCGGGAAGTGTACCGCACGACCGAAGAGGCCCATCCTGGTGTGGCACGCCTGTACCGCCAGGGCGACTGGTTGTTGGGCGGTGAAGTCTTTATGCTGAATGGCCCCCAGAACGTCGAGTTTCCAGAGCTGCGGCACGAGCCGGCCCAGACGCGGCGTATGTTTGCGGCGCGTGGTTGGCGACGGACGGTGGCGTTCCAGACCCGCAATCCGATTCACCGCGCACACGAGTATATCCAAAAGACCGCACTGGAGATCGTCGATGGGCTGTTTGTGCACCCCTTGGTCGGCGAGACCAAAGCCGACGATATTCCCGCGGATGTGCGCATTGAAAGCTACCGGGCCATTCTGCGCGACTACTATCCGGCGGACCGGGTTCTGCTGGGCGTTTTCCCGGCGGCCATGCGCTATGCCGGACCGCGTGAGGCCATTTTCCACGCGATTGCGCGCAAGAACTATGGCTGCACCCATTTTATTGTGGGTCGAGATCATGCCGGCGTGGGCCACTACTACGGCACGTATGACGCCCATACGATCTTTGACGAGTTTGATGTAGGCGAATTGGGCATCACGCCCCTGTTCTTTGACTATGCCTTCTTCTGCAAAAAGTGCGGAGCTGTGGTCAGTGCCAAGACGTGCCCGCACAGCAAGGACGACTGGGTGTACCTGAGTGGCACACAGGTGCGCGAGATGCTGGAACGGGGAGAGATGCTTCCTGAGGAGTTCACACGTCCCGAGGTCTCGAAGGTTTTGCGAGATGGCATCCTGGCCAAGAAGCAGAACCCGCTATAGGTTGCCGGGCAGCAGAGCGGGGATGATGGCAACCGGATCGCCTGTATCTGCACAAGAGGTTGTATGAAAAAGGTCTTTGTCGTCGGGCTAGATTGCGCTGAACCGTCGTTGGTGTTTGAGCGATGGCGGGATCATTTGCCTAACCTGCGGAGTCTCATGGAGGGGGGGACCTACGGTTCGTTGACCAGTACTGTCCCGGCCATTACGGTGCCGGCCTGGGCCTCCATGACGAGCAGCAAGGATCCAGG
>JASFOV010000363.1:0-5304 GCA_050116355.1 Anaerolineae bacterium | reverse complement strand
CGCTGGTGCAAGAAGGTTGAGAACTGGATCGCGCTCAATTGACCTGTGCTCACATCCTACTCGAACAAGCATTTTACGGATAGATTCCAAGTGTCGGGACTCTACTCGTGGACAGAACCATCGGGCAGCGTGGTTCCACGAAGTGACTTGGCCATGGCCAGCTGATAGCCTGTCACCGTAGCCCCCCTCAGACTGGCACCCGACAGGTCGGCATTGGTCAGGTTCGTGCCGCGCAGATTGGCATTCTCCAGATCGGTATCCGACAAATCAGCGCGCCGCAAATCGGCGCGCGATAACGTCGCCCCGCGCAGATTGGAGTCGCTCAAGTTGACTCCGCTCAAGTTGAGGTAGCTTAGATCGGCCCCTGCCAGGTGGTCCTTGCGCCTCCTAAGGTAGAATTGGTAGGCGGCCTGTCCAAGTGTCAACCTGAGGCGGTAAAGGGCCACAAAAAACCGGTATGCCAGGTTTCTCACGGCTGCCATCTCAATCTAGCCTGTCTGAACCAAACGGTGCTACCGTGCCCAGAAACCAGTCTCGAAATCGAGCTGGACCACGCCGTGCCACGCAAAAGCGTAGGATGCCGGGGCGCTCCTCTGCCAATAATGTTTCGTAGGTCATCATCATTGCGCCATAATTATACCTCTGGCCTGACGCCTCGTCAACCAGCTACGATCCCATCGAAACAATCAGACGTCTGGAGCCTCAGTCTCCACTGCGGAAGCACGCGTTGTCCCTCAGGCGGTTGGGGGGCCTGTGCCCCAGCCGGGGCTTGAACCCAGGCCACGCGATCCCTGCCTGAGGACGGCATCTGGAAGCGAGCTGGACGATGTCCTTCTTGACAGGAGGTGTATCCCGGGGAGTGCGTTGGTGATCTGGCGTCAACTGCGCGCTGGTTGGTTCCCGCTCTACCGGGCAGCCACTCTCCCTGCGCGACGCCGTCGTTCCACGACCAGGCCTTCGGCGGAGTAAATGATCACGGCCAGCCAGATGGGCGCAAAGCCCAGCAATTGGTCGATTGTAAAGGGCTCCCCATACAGGAACACGCCCAGGAGGAACTGGAAGGTCGGGGCGATGTACTGTAGAATGCCAACCGTCGCCAGGCTGACGCGCCGGGCTGAGTAGGCAAACAGCAACAACGGCACAGCGGTCGCTACGCCGGACAGCACCAGCAAGATGCTGGTAGCCACGCCGCTGTGTCCAAACGATGCCCCACCGCTCCCTTCCAGGTAGATTAGGTATGCCAGGGAAGGCACCGACAGTATCGCCGTCTCGATCGATAGTCCTTCCATGGAGCCCAGCGGGGCCGTCTTGCGTAGGAGACCGTAGAAACCAAAGGTCAGTGCCAGTGTCAACCCGATCCAGGGGAAAGCGCCGTACCCCACGGTCAGGTACAGCACCCCAAGCCCGGCTATGACCACCGCCACCACCTGCCAGGGTCGTAGCCGCTCGCGTAGGAACAGCGCACCCAGCAGCACACTGAACAAGGGGTTGATAAAGTAGCCCAGGCTCGAATCCACGACGTGCGCCGAGTTCACCGCCCAGATGTAGGTGAGCCAGTTCATACTCAACAATGCGGCACTGCCGGCAAAGGCCAGCAACAACCGCGGGCGTTTTCGCACCTGTTGGATCCAGGACCATTGCCTGCGCAGGCCGAGCAGCAGCAGGATCACCCCCAGGGCCCAGATGGTCCGGTGGCTCACGCTCTCTAATGCGGGGACGGCGTGCAGCGACTTCCAAAAGATTGGCATAAAGCCCCACAGCGTGTAGGCCAAAATGCCGGCGAACAGACCCCTGTTCACAGTTCGAGGCCTTGGGGTTGTCTTGCTGGCAGCCGGGCGCGACGCTGCGCCTTCAACGCTCTAGGCTCTTTGTAGCACGCGTCCATGGAGTTCCATTGGGTCGGATGGTGATCCTTGTCACAGGGTTCAACGCTGGGCGTCTGCCCCAGGTCGAGCTATGCCTCTGCCGTCAGTTCCAGCTGCCGCTGGTAGAGTTGGCTGTAGAGTCCGCCGCGGTCCATCAGTTCATGGTGGTCGCCGATCTCGACGATCCGTCCCTCCTCCAGGGCGATGATCTTGTCCGCGTTGCGAATCGTGCTCAGCCGGTGGGCGATGACCAGGGCTGTGCGGCCTTCTAGTACAGCTTCCAAGGCTTGCTGGATCAGGTATTCCGCTTCCGCGTCGACCGATGAAGTTGCCTCATCCAGGATCAACACTTTGGGATCGGCCAAGATGGCCCGGGCCAGCGACAATCTTTGTTTCTGGCCGCCGCTCAGTCGTACGCCCCGCTCGCCGATATCCGTCTCGTAGCCATCGGGCAGGCTCTCGATAAACTCATGGGCATAAGCCGCTTGGGCTGCGGTCACCAATTCCTCGTCGCTGGCGTTGGGTTTGCCATACAGGAGGTTGTCGCGTACTGTGCTGTTGAACAGGAATGTATCCTGCAACACCACGGCCACCTGGCTGCGTAGCGATGCCAATTCTACATGACGCAGATCGTGGCCGTCTATCGTGATTTGGCCGTGGATCGGATCGTAGAAGCGGCACAGCAGGTTGGCGATACTGGTCTTGCCCGCACCACTGGGACCGACCAAGGCCACCACCTCACCGGGATTCATCACGAATGTCACCTCACGCAGTACCTTGTCACCGGTGCCATACCGAAAGTGTACATCGTCAAAGACAACCTCGCCCTCAATCGGTGGCAGTTCAATGGCGTCCGGTGAGTCGTGGATATCGGAGGTCTCGTCCAACAGCTCAAAGATCCGCTCGCCGGCAGCGATCGCCTCTTGGAAGACATTGTCGATGTCTGTCAGACGGTTGATCGGCTCATAGAACGAGACGATGTAGGACAAAAAGGCGATGAGCGTGCCCAGAGTCAGGTCGTCATTCACCACCATCACCGAGCCGGCGCCCAGCACAATGACCGTACCCATCGCCGCTACAAAGCGCATCACGGGGAAAAAGGTGGCCCAATAGCGGATGCCCTCTACCCGGGCTTGGTAGTAGTTCTCGCTCTCGGTGGAAAAGCGCTCCAGTTCCCGTTCTTCCTGGACGAAGGATTGGATGACGCGGATGCCGGACAGGCTGTCCTGTAGCCGGGCATTGATGTCCCCCAGCCGGGCGCGGACGTTGCGGTACACCGGCCGGATCCGGGTGTTAAACAGGCGCAAGGACACGGCCAGGATAGGGACCGGCAGCAGAACCAGCAGGGCCAGCCGGGCATCCAGCACAAACAGTACGGCGGCGCCGCCCACCAGCCGCAGCAAGTCGACCGCGGCCAGGGCGGACCCGTGTGTGACAAAGCTCTCCAAAGCGTTGACGTCGTTGGTCACTCGCGACATCAGTTCGCCGGTTGATGTGCGCTCAAAGAACGACAGCGACAACTGCTGCAAGTAGCCGTACAGGCGCACCCGCAGATCGTAGATGAATTTCTCACCCAGAACGTGGCGGATGAACATGTCGGTGGCATTGATGCCTTGCTGCAGCGCATACACGCCGACCAACCCCGCGATCAGCAGTCCCAGGCGCGATAGATCCTTTGCGTCGATGACGTTGTCGACGATCTCTCTCTGAAAGAGCGGCGGCACCAGTTCCACGCCAGCCCGGGCCAGCAGCATCGAGCCGCTCACCAAGAGCATCTTCCAATAAGGGGTCAAAAATCGAAAGAGTCGTTTCAGCACCTGCATATCACGTTCACCTGTGCTCTCCAGTCATGCACTGCTGCCCCATTATAACAAAATGCGAAGGGCGGTCAAACCGACCGCCCCTTCCTGTTCGCGCCTTCGCGCGTGGCCCCACCCGTCGGTTGCCGCTAGATTCCTGACCGGAGTGAGCACCCTCAATACCGCCCCTGCTGGATGCCACTGCTGGTCGCTAGTGCTGACCGCCCGTGCTGGCCGCAGGACAGTGCAGGACAGTGAAGGGCGCTCGCGGAGACTCCTTCCCTCTCACTCTTTGGCGTAGGGCTTGCCCAATGCCTCAGGCTTGGCCGCCCCCCACCTCAGCCGGAACCACTTGGTGGAGATGACGAGAAGGACGCCAATGGTGATGAGGAAGGGGATCATCCGCCAGATGTATCTGGAAAGCACCCCGGGCAGAACCAATTGGGGATTGAGCGACAGCTGCCACAGTGTTCCAAAAAGCAAGGAGCCGCCGAGCAGAATCAAGGGGTTCCACATGGAGAAAAAGACCAGCGCCAGTGCGATGAATCCCCAGCCCATGAGGAAATTATAGTTCCACACAGGGTTGTAGAACAACGCATAGATCGCGCCTGCTGCCCCACCCAGCATGCCTCCAATGGTCACGCACAGGTAGCGCGTTCTCGACACGCTTACACCCGAGACCTCCGCCACGGATGGGCTTTCACCCACCGATCGGATCCTCAGCCCCAGACTGGTTTTGAACAGCATGAACCACGAAACGATCACCAGCACGATGCCGGCAAAGAAGAAGGGCGAGAGGCCTAGGATAGTGGGGATCCGTTCCAACCCCAACGGCCCGGTGTACGGGTTGCCGATGTAGGTGGTGAGGCCAAAGCCTAGGATCCAGATGCCCATCCCCACCACCACCTGGTCGGCACCCAGCGAGATAGAGAAGAATCCATGCAGGAGGCCCAATAGGCCGCCGACAGTGATCCCTACCACAAAGCCGAGTACATAACTCTCGGTGGTCTGTGCCGCGATGAACCCCAGGGTAGCGCCAAACAACATCACGCCTTCGATGCCAACATTCAGGATGCCCGACCGCTGGTTGATCAGCTCACCTAAGGCGGCAAACGTGAAAATCGTTGAGGCTTCCAGACTCCTAGCGATGAATTCCCACATCCAACCCCACCTCGTCCGTTCTCTTCCACACGATCTTGTATCGATAAAAGAATTGAAAAGCCACGAGTGTAATCATCAGCACGCCGAGCAAGGCATAGTCCACGCCAAAGCCCATACTGAGCTTGCCTTGGATGAATCTCCCGCCGATAGATAGGCCCCCAAACAAGAGCGCGACCGGGATCGCGGCCAGCGGGTTGCCGAGGGAGATCAGCCCGCAGATGATGCCATAAAAAGCAAGATCGCCAAAAAAGCCGTAATTCCTCGCAATTTTGTACACGCCCGGAACTGCAGCGAAGTAGTGGTACCCGGCCAAACCGGCTACGGCGCCGCCAAGAACAAATACCAGAACCGGAATCTTGAAGCCGCTAATCCCGGCGTATTCGGCTGCTGCCGGCCGGTGCCCGTAGGCCTTGATCTGGTAACCCAAAGTGGTCTTGGCGAACAAAAGGTACAACAGCACTGCCAGCCCCAGGGCGACA
>JASFOV010000362.1:0-5308 GCA_050116355.1 Anaerolineae bacterium | reverse complement strand
CGACACACAAGTGAGCATCCATTTCCCCAAGGATCCTGTTACTTCCTACAGCATTGCCTTGGACGCCCAGACTCCGGACAAACATGGCGCCGCACTGGGCCGATCCAGATCGCTCCGCTTTGAGACGGGCGACCTAGAACCGTACGCTGCCCTGAATACCGGCGGGCGGCTGGGCGCCTTCAGCGCCTATACCGACACGGTGTTATACGCAGTCCATCGCAACGTCTCGCGCCTCGACGTGGAACTATACCGGCTGAGCCCCCAGACCTTCCTCCGTCTGAACAGCAATTGGGAAGCGTGGGACCGCTTTGTGCCAGACGAGCCGAGTCTGGTCAACCGCTGGCGCCTGCAGGGCGAGACCTCACGCAACGAGATGCACCTGCTACAATTGGAACTGGCGGACGCAAACGGCGACGCTCTCCCCCCCGGTCTCTATTACCTGGAGATGAGTGCGCCCGAGGTCAGGGCGCGGGTCACCGACTACCAACCCTCTCGCTACATGTTTGTCAAGTCGCGCCTCAACCTCGCCTTGAAGCAGAGCCAGGATGAGGTTCTGGTATGGGCGACCGATCTCGACAGCGGCCAGCCAGTTGCCGGGGTGCCGGTCTCCCTCTACGATGGTACAGACCGCCTATCCGCAACCGGTGAGACGGGCGCTGATGGCGTATTCCTGAGTCGCGACCTGACACTCGACAACCTATGGGACGACTTTTTCGCCATGACAGGTGAACCCGGCGAAGCCAACTTTGGCTTGGCCTACAATCGCTGGGAGCAGGGCATCAGCCCTTGGGACTTTGACGTTCAATCCGAATTCTGGGGCAGCGACTACCAGGGCTATCTCTACACCGACCGACCCATCTACCGCCCGGGCCAGACGGTCTATTACAAAGGCATCCTCCGCGCCGATGACGATGCGCGCTACAGCCTGCCCCACGAGATCGAAACCGTAGAGGTTCGCATCAGGGACCCCCAGGGCAAAGAACTGTATAAGGAGACCCTGCCCCTGAGCGACATGGGCACGCTGTACGACCAATTCGTGTTGAGCCAAGAAGCGCCGCTGGGTAGCTACTATATCGAGATCCAGGATTCCGATCGCGATCTCTACGTCGGCGCCAGCTTCTCCGTGGCCGAATACAAGAGACCCGAATTCCAGGTATCGGTCAGCAGCGACCAGGATGCGTACCTGAACGGCGATCGCATCAATGTCACGGTCGAAGGGACCTATTACTTTGGTGGCGCGGTAGCCCAGGCCGACGTCCACTGGAGCATCCTGAGCCGCGACCATACCTTTCGCTATGAATGCCCACCGGGACAGGAGTGCCCCTGGTACAGCTGGGACGATCAGGAATGGACCAGCTTTGAGGACGAGTTCCAATATGGCGGATTCGGGCATCTCGTAGCCGAGGGCGATACCCAGACCGGCGACCAGGGCCGCGTGACCTTCAACGTGCTGGCCGACATCACCGCCGAAGCCCAAAGCCAGGTCTACACCATCGAGGCCAGCCTGACCGATATCAACGGGCAGCAGGTCAGCAACCGCACGGCGGTCATCGTTCACAAGGGCCAGTTCTACGTGGGCGTCGCACCCCGGGGGTACCTAACCGAGGTCGGCGACAGCAAGCCAGTGGATCTACTCACCGTAGACTGGGACGGCAACCCAGTGACCCGTGTGCCCTTGAAGGTCGTGTTCATGGAGCATCGCTGGTACAGCGTGCGGCGCCAGGCGGAGGACGGCAACTTCTATTGGGATTGGACGGCGGAGGATACACCCGTATTCACCACCACAGTCACTACCGATGGCCAGGGCCGGGCCGAAGCGCTGTTCACCCCCCAGCAGGCTGGCACCTACCGCGTGCGGGCCCAGGGTCGCGACCAGCGCGGGAACGAGATATCCTCTAGCGCATACTTCTGGGTCTGGGGTGGTGGGGACTATGTGCGCTGGCGCCAGGAGAGCAACAACCGCATCGAATTGATCGCGGACAAGGAGGAATACCAGGTTGGCGATGTCGCCGAGATCCTGATCCCCTCGCCCTACAGTGGCACCGTACAGGCCCTGGTCACGGTCGAGCGGGGCCACATCATGCAGACAGAAGTGCGTGAGCTGGCCAGCAACAGCGAAGTCCTACGCTTGCCCATCACCGAGGACCACGTGCCCAACGTCTTTCTCTCCGTCTTTGTCGTCCAAGGCTCAGGGTCGGCGCCCAGCGGCTTGGCCAGCTTCAAAATGGGCCTGGTCAAGCTCCCGGTTTCGATCGAGGCCAAGGAACTGAACATCTCCTTGACACCGGACAAAGATAGGGCCAGCGGTGAGCATTATGCCCCGCGCCAGACGGCAACCTACGATGTGCAGGTCACCGACAACCAGGGGCGGCCGCTAGAGGCCGAGCTCTCGTTGCGCTTGGCCGATCTGGCCGTACTGGCCCTCGCCGACGAACCGGGTCCCACCCTGGCGGAGCTATTCTGGCGCGACCGGGGCTTGGGTATCAAGACCAGTACCCCGTTGGTAGTGGCCATGGAAGCCTTCAACCGCGAGCTTCAACCCGAAGCCAAAGGAGGCGGTGGCGGCGGGGACGGTGGGCTAACCCGCAGCCAATTTGCCGACACAGCCTTCTGGGACCCGGTGGTCCGCACCGACCAGAACGGGCAGGCCAAGGTCGAGGTGCAACTGCCTGATAACCTGACGACCTGGCGCATGCAAGCCCGGGGGATCACGGCCGGCACCCAGGTAGGCCGCGCTGAGGTGGATATCCTCAGCACACTGGATCTATTGGTCCGGCCGGTGCTGCCCCGCTTCTTTGTCGCTGGCGACCAGGCCGAGATCGCGACCATCGTCCATAACAATACCTCCGAACCCCTGGAAACCCAAATCCATATCAGTGTGAGCGGGCTGTCGCTGGCGGGCGACACCAGCCAATCGGTGCGCATCGCCGCCGGAGACAGAGCTAAGGTCGTTTGGCCGGTCACGGCGCTGGCCGTTGACAACGTGCAGGTGCGGATGTGGGCGGTGGCTGGCGATCTGTACGATGGGCGGGAGGATGCCCTGCCCGTCTACCGCTACTCCACGCCGGAGGTCATGGCCACCGCCGGACAGCTTGCGGAGCCAGGGGTACGCCAGGAGATCGTCCAGCTGCCGCGCACCTTCGATCCGGACCAGGGTGAGCTGGAGGTCCAGATCGATGGCTCGCTGACCGCGGCCACACAGGATGCCGTCGACTACCTAGAGCACTATCCCTACGAGTGTGTCGAGCAGACCGTAAGCCGCTTTCTGCCCAATGTGGTCACCTGGCAGGCCTTGGACCAGATGGGCGTCGAGCGTCCCGAGCTGCGACAGGAACTGAGCCAGAGAGTGGGCCTCGCCCTACAGCGGCTGTACAACCAGCAGCATTACGACGGCGGTTGGGGGTGGTGGGTTGGCGACACAAGCGATCCCTATCTGACAGCCTACGTCCTACACGGCCTGCTCGAGGCGCGGCGTGCCGGTTTTGTCGTCGAGGAAGAGGTAATGTTGAAAGCGGTCGAGTACCTTCGGCAGGAACTGCCCTCGGTGGACAAAGTCGACACTATGTGGCAGGCGAATCGCCTGGCCTACGGGCTGTATGTCCTGGCTGAGCACCAGGCCCTGTTCAATACGGCGGGCCAAGAGGACGCCCCAGCTTCTCGCTGGGAGTTGGGCCTCGCCATCCGCCTCTTTGAAAAACGCGAGCTCCTGAGCCAGTACGGGCAGGCTACCTTGGCCGTCGCGCTGAGCCTCCTCCAAGACGGAGCCTCGAGCCGCGTCGAGACGCTCTTGGGCGATCTGGCCAGTCAGGCCGTGGTCAGCGCCACAGGCGCCCATTGGGAAGAGAGCCAGCCGGACTACTGGAACATGAATACCGATACCCGCTCGACGGCCATCGTACTGTGGGCCCTGTCCCGGCTGGATCCAGAGCACGCGTTGTTGCCCAATACCGTCCGCTGGCTGATGTCGGTTCGCCAGGAAGGGCACTGGGAATCGACCCATACGACGGCCTGGTCCCTGTTGGGGTTGGTTGAATATATGCAGGCCAGTGGAGAACTAGCGGGTGATTTTAGCTATACCCTGTACCTGAACGGCCAGGAATGGGCCAGCGGCGATGTATCGGCGGCGACCATCGACGAAGGGCTCGAGATGCGGATCGCCATCGGCCGGCTCTTGGTAGAAGAGGGCAACCGGTTGGTGATCGAGCGTCATCCGCCGCAAGCCGACCAGACAGGCGAAGGCCAGCTCTACTATGCGACGCACCTGCGCTACTATCTCCCCGCCGACCACATCCAAGCGCTGGACCGAGGCATCCTGGTCGCGCGCCAGTATAGTCCAGTGGACGGTGAAGCGGCTTACACGGACACGGCGCGTGTCGGTGACCTGATCAAGGTCAAACTGACGATCATTGCGCCCACCGATCTGCACTATGTCGTCGTAGAAGATCCGCTGCCCGCCGGCTTTGAGGGCGTGGACCTGAGTTTGAAGACAACCAGCGTGGTGGGCGAACAGCCCAGTCTGCGCAATGTGACCGTACAAGAGGAAACGGACTGGTACCGCTGGTACGGCTGGGGCTGGTGGTGGTTCTCTCACTCGGAGATGCGTGACGAAAAAGTCAGCCTCTTTGCCCACTATCTGCCCCGCGGCACCTATGAGTATACCTACCTGATGCGGGCCGGCCTGCCGGGCCGGTTCCTGGTCATGCCTGCCACCGCCTCCCAGATGTACTTTCCCGAGGTCTTTGGCCGGAGCGATGGCGGCGTGTTTACCGTCCACGAATAGACCGGACCAAAACCTGCAACATCCACAGGGGCGCGTTTGCCGCGCCCCTGTTTTTCTTCCTGGCGTGGTTTCCAAACCGGTGCAGCGAACCAAACACACCGGTCCGCCCAGAACCCCTGGTCCAGCCTACATCATTTGTAGTAGCCCAGCCTGCTCAGAGATTATCCGTTTGCAGCAGCCAGAAGGGGGCTTCTGACCGATGCACCGCAAGACAACCTCCTGTAGAATGTGCATAGGAGACAACCGCCAACATTGCCGGAGAGCCGTAGAAATTCCCTACGTGAGACTCGACCGGGAGGTTCTCACCAATGTCTGGCCTATAGATCAAGGAGGGAAGGACTTCAAATGTCGAAAGAGAATCTGGATACCGTTCGTCGCGCCATCGAGGAGGTCTGGAATTGCGGGAACCTGACTGCCATCCCTGACCTTTTTGCCGCCAACTTTATAACCTTCGAGCCCAGCAACCAGGTGTTGAGCGGTTGGGAGGCCTTCGGGCAGTATGTCTCCAGCTATCGCGCCACCTTTCCC
>JASFOV010000361.1:0-5329 GCA_050116355.1 Anaerolineae bacterium | reverse complement strand
GCCTCCTGACCGTCGCGAGCGATGAGCACCTCATAGTGAGCCCGTTTGAGGTTGTAGGCCAGCAGATCTACAATCGGCGGCTCGTCGTCGACAATGAGAATCCGGGCGGACATGGTCCCTCCAGCAGGTTCTGATCTTGATCATCATAGCATCAACTTGGAGTCCCGTCAAGGGCGACTGTGACAGGCCGGTGACAGGTGGGTGGTAAGATTGCGACAGTCTTGGGGCGCTGGGTCCATTTCTGGAAATTTATGTGATTTTAACTTGACAAATTGACTAAATTTGGTATAATAGGAGTGTAGGATTCGATAATGATTAACCCTTAAGGAGGAACTACGTACGATGGCACACGAATTACCAGCACTTCCCTATGCATATGATGCACTGGAACCTTATATCGACGAGCAAACGATGCGTTTGCATCATGACATTCACCATGCGGGCTATGTGAAGGGACTCAACAACGCCGAGGCCAAGCTGCAGGCAGCGCGGGCCGCCGGCGATTTTGCTTTGGTCAAACACTGGTCGCGCGAGGCGGCCTTCCATGGCTCCGGACACCTGTTGCATTCCATTTTCTGGCCGAACATGATCGCCGCCAGTGAGGCCAAGGCTGCCCCCAAGGGTGCCCTGGCTGAGGCTATCGAGCGCGATTTTGGCAGCTTTGACGCGTTCAAGGCGCAGTTCATCGCGGCTTCGGGCGCTGTCGAGGGCAGCGGCTGGGGCATTCTAGCCTACCGTCCCGCTGACGATGCCCTGGTCATTCTTACCGCTGAGAAGCACCAGAATCTGACCCAGTGGGGCGTCGTGCCTCTGCTGGTCTTGGATGTCTGGGAGCACGCCTACTACCTCAAGTACCAAAACCGGCGCGGCGAGTACGTCAAGAACTTTTTCAACATTATCAACTGGGATGACGTGGCCGGGCGCTACGAAAAGGCGCGAGCCTAGCGTTTCGTTCTACTTGGCCAGCGACCGGGCATTGTCCATCGTTTGGCTGGGGGAAGCTGTAGAACCAAGGGCCGAAAGAGCCCAGTGAGCCTGTTGCTCATCATAAGAGAGGGGGGCCGCCTCCGGCGAGCTGGCTGCAAGATAGAATGCCCAGCCTTGTCGAGAGAGTGGCCCTTCTTGCCATTGTGGAGGTGATATCATGTCCAATGCGATATACCAGGTACCCGTCCCCCATAACGAGCCTGTGGCCGACTATGCGTCCGGCACGACGGACCGGGCGCAACTGAAAGACGCCTTGCACGAGCTGGCAGCCCGCCAGATCGAGATTCCGTTGATCATCGGTGGCGAGGAGGTGCGCACCGGCAATACCGGCCAGTCCGTCATGCCCCATGACCATGGCCACGTGCTGGCCACCTACCACAAGGCGGGCGAGGCCGAGGTCCAGCGTGCCATCGAAGCGGCCCGGGCGGCTTGGCAGGACTGGAGCCGCATGCCGTGGGAGACGCGGGCCGCCGTCTTTTTGAAGGCGGCGGACATTTTGACCTGCCAGCGGCGTGCCCAGCTTAATGCAGCCGCGATGCTGGATCTGAGCAAGACCGCGCACCAATCCGAGATCGACGCCATCGCCGAATTGGCCGACTTCTGGCGGTTCAACCCCTACTATATGATGCAGATCATGCAGCCCCAACCCGGCAATGTGCCCAGCGTCTGGAACATGACCGAGCAGCGACCCTTGGAGGGCTTTGTGTTCGCCGCCACACCCTTCAACTTTGCCAGCATTGCCGGCAACCTGCCCAGCGCGCCGGCGATGATGGGCAATGTGGTCCTCTGGAAGCCCGCCTCGTCCGCGATCTATGTCGCCTACCAGATCATGCGCGTCTTTGAGGCCGCTGGCTTGCCGCCGGGCGTCATCAACTTCTTGCCCGGAGACGGTGCGGCGGTAGGTGATCCGGTCCTGGCTCATCCCGAACTGGCTGGCGTGCACTTTACCGGCAGCACCCGCGTATTCCAGGGCATCTGGCGGACGGTCGGGACCAATATCGGCGCCTACCGTTCGTATCCACGCATTGTAGGCGAGACCGGCGGCAAAGATTTCGTGTTTGCCCATACCTCCGCCGATGTACCGGCTCTGGTAACCGCTCTGGTGCGGGGGGCGTACGAGTATCAAGGTCAGAAGTGCTCGGCGGCCAGCCGGGCCTACATCCCCGATACCCTTTGGCCTGAAGTGCGCGATGGGTTGCAGGACGAGCTTGGCACCGTCCGGGTGGGGGACGTGACGGATTTCACCAGCTTTATGGGGGCGGTCATCGATGCCGGGGCGTTTGCCAAGATCACGGACTATATCGAACTGGCCAGAGAATCCAGCGAGACCGAAATCCTGGCCGGTGGCGACTATGATGACGCTCACGGTTACTTTGTACAGCCCACCCTGGTTCTGACTCAGAACCCGCGTCACCGGTTGATGGAAGAGGAGATCTTTGGCCCGGTCTTGACCGTGTATGTCTATCCAGAAACCGCCTACGAGGAGACACTCCACCTATGTGATACGACGTCGCCCTATGGCTTGACCGGGGCGGTGTTCGCCCAGGACCGGCGGGCGGTACACACCGCGGCCAATATCCTGCGTCACGCCGCGGGCAATTTCTATGTGAACGACAAGCCGACCGGTGCTGTGGTCGGGCTCCAGCCGTTCGGCGGAAGCCGTGCTTCGGGCACCAACGACAAAGCAGGTAGCCCGCTGAACTTGGAGCGATGGGTGACACCACGAACGATCAAGGAGAGTTTCTGCCCGCCAACCGACTATCGTTATCCATACATGGCCGAGAGCTGAGCCTTTGGTGCAGCCAACGGTGCCGTGCAGGGGAGCACCTGCTTCCTCCGTCGGCTATTGTTCAGAACACAAGCAGCCCACCGGTCCGACACCGGTGGGCTGCTCACCGTTCCGCTGAGTTTGCGTAGCTTATGCCTTCTGGCGGTAGAGTGCGGGGTCCACAACCGTGGCCATTTTGGCCTCGTCCAAGGTGCTGCCCAGAAAAAGGTTGATGCGGCGCGCTTCTGTCGCTGGATGGGCTAGCACATCATTGTATTGTACGTGCAGCACGTCCATATGGGGCTGCTCGGCGAGCCAGTCTTCAACCTGGGCCAAGTGTCTGGCGAACAAGTCGGCCATCCGCTCGTCGCTCACTTGGGAGTCGGGCTCTCCGCGGCGAACCAGCATCTGCTTCTGCGAGGCCAGAATCTCGGTCATCTCGCGCCGCATAAAGACAACCTTATACCTATATGTGGCCGGCAGATGTTTCAGCAGGGCAGCGATCATCTTGATGGCTTTGCCTTGGGCGTCTGGTAGCCAGTCTTGATCCGTTTCGATCTGCTTCACCCGCTCAAACTCATAGTAGCCTTTGGGATTGTCCTTGTCGGGCGTTCGGATATGGTCCGTCAGCACCTCCAAGCCGCCCGCATCCAGCATCTTCATCATCATCGAAGTGCCGGAGCGGGGCAATCCCGAGACGATGGTTATGGCATTGTGCTCCATGGAACGTGCTCCTTGGATCCACCAGTATCATTCCGGTTGGTTGGATTGTACCACAAAGGGGATGGGGGCGCAAAAGATGGCGATCCCTGAAGGTCAGAATCAGGGGCGGGTTCGGGCATCGGGTGTGGGTGGCACCCATAGAAAGAGCCCGCGCATGGTGCTGCGGGCCGTGAAGGGCGGTGGGCTGGTCGCCTCGCTGGAGTATCTCTATTCGCGGTCGAACACCATACGCGCCCAGTGATAGCCCTCCTGCAGCCAGGAAACATACTGCTGCAGGGTCTGGCGGTGTTTTGGATCGTCGGTCAGCTGATAGACCTGGATATCTTCCAGCTCGACCTTGGCCAGAAATCGAGCGTTGGCGAATGCCTCAAGGACTGGTTCGACCTGGTCCACATCGCGTCCAATGCGCACGGCGAGGCTTTCAGCCGTATCGCACGTGTATGGATTCTGCACAAAGAAGGTTGCCAGATCCACACCAACCAGGTCTGAGGCCAAAGCTGCGACCGTGCTCCACAGACCGTTTCCTTCTGCCCAAGGGATCACCTTCTCCTCGTCGGCCAAGTCCATCGCCCCCGTGTCCGTGGGCTGCACATCGTCCAATCGTATCACAGTTCCCCCTGCCGCCCACTCTATCAGCAAAGCAGGCCAGTGTCAATAGTACCTGTGTCCCAAGACTCGGGTGAGCCTCTCGATAGGGGGATTGCCTGTGGGACTACGCCGCTGGGTTATCTTTGACCTCCACGCGACGTACGTCGCATCAGCCGTTTCAGCCGGCAGGCAGTGGCTGCCACAGGCTGGGGCGATACAGGACAGTTGGACAAACAGCTCAATCTGTGATACAGTCTGACCGGTGTTTGTTCCCATCCCGGCGTGTAGGAGATGGTCTGATGCTGCAACTGGCGCGTATTCTGACGTTCATTGTCGCCCTGGGCATCGTCGCCCTTGGGTTCTTGGGCGGTTGCGTGGGGCTTCTGATCGGCGCCCTGGGACCGGCCGCTGATCGACTGACTATGATGACCGCCAGTGTCTCCTTGATCGCCTTGACGAATGGCTTGGGGCTGCCGCTGGCCTGGGAGAGTTGGCAATCGCTACAGCGGCGAGCCTCGGGCGTCTTCCACCCCCGCCGCATCTGGCCATGGATCGCTTTGTACGTCCTGGCCCTGGGCGCCGGACAATTGGTGTTGTATGTGGGCTTGGATGCCCTGTTTCCCCCCTTCCATCTGCTTGCTGCGGCGGTGCCCCCCGTGTTGCTGGTGATTTTGGTGGAGCGGGGCCTGCAAGCGCGCCTGCACCGGCGTAGTCTGGTGTTGCAGGGAAGCAGCGGGGCGTTCCTGTCGACGACCCTTGCGCTCACGCTGGAGGGGGCCTTTGTCATTGGGCTGTTGGTGGCTGTGTTTGTGGCCGTTGGCTTGCAGCCAGGGGGCATGGAGCAGCTCCAAACCTTAGCCGATCGCTTGCAGGATCCCGCGTGGGTGGAAGATCCGTTCTCTCAGGCCTCGCTTACTCTATCCCCCGTGCTGATCGTGGCTGCACTGGCTGTGATGGCGGGGATCATCCCGCTCATCGAGGAGGCAGTCAAAGCGCTGGGCGTGCCACTGTTGGCCTACCAGCAACCAGGCAGGGCCGAGGCATTCTTGTGGGGAGTGGTGGGCGGCGCCGGTTTCGCCTTGGCCGAGAACCTGTTCAATGCCCTTGGCGGGCTGGACCTCTGGGCGCCGGTGGCTGCTTCCCGCATCGGCGCGACGCTTCTGCACGGGTTCACCGGCGGTATGATGGGCTTGGCCTGGTACTACTTGCTTGTGGAGCGGCGCTGGTTCTCAGCTGGTGGCCTGTATGTCGTCAGCGTGGTGG
>JASFOV010000360.1:0-5386 GCA_050116355.1 Anaerolineae bacterium | reverse complement strand
CTTGCTGCTGTTTGGTTATGCATTTCTCCAGACGCGTCTGTCGTGGCCCAAGACTCAAGGCACCATAGCGGTGGAGGGGCTAGACGACGAGGTGACGGTGCTCCGTGACAGCTGGGGGGTGCCGCACATCTACGCCGCGAACGAGCACGATCTATTCTTCGCCCAAGGCTACGTGCATGCCCAAGACCGTTTCTGGCAGATGGAATTCTGGCGACGCGCTGGCACCGGTCGCCTGGCCGAGATCTTGGGGGAATCAGCGTTGGGTTCCGATCGCTTTATCCGAACGATCGGCTGGCATCGCACTGCCGCCCAGGAACTGAACCAGCTCGACGACACCACGCGCTCCATCCTGCAAGCCTATGCCGATGGAGTCAACGCCTACGTCGATAGCCATGAGGGCAGGCTCGGGCTGGAATTCAAGATCTTGGGGCTGACGGGTGTCAAGATCGATCCCGAGCCCTGGGAGCCACTACATACGCTCACATGGGCGAAAGTGATGTCGTGGGACCTCAGTGGCAACATGAACTCCGAGTTGTTGCGCGCGCACATCGCCGCGCGTCTGGGACCCGAAGCTGTGGATGAGTTAATGCCACCCTATCCTGATGACTATCCGGTGATTGTCCCCAACCCACTGACTGGCGAGACGCTCGACGCAGTGCCGGAGGCGGCTTTCTCCACCCATACGCTGGGCGCTGGTCAGGACATAGGCAGCAACAACTGGGTCGTCGCTGGGAGCAAGACGGAAAGCGGCATGCCCCTCCTGGCCGATGATCCGCACTTGGGCATCCAGATGCCCTCTATCTGGTATGAGATTGGGCTGCACTGTGAGCCGGTCGGGGCGGACTGTCCCTACAATGTAGTGGGCAGTTCCTTTGCCAGTGCCCCCGGTGTTATCATCGGGCACAACGATTCCATTGCTTGGGGGGTGACCAACCTTGGACCTGATGTCCAAGATCTCTTTATCGAACGGGTCAATCCTGACGACCCGAATCAGTACGAGTTCGAAGGCGAGTGGCTGGACATGGAGATCATCCGTGAAGAGATTTCTGTTTCCGGTCGTGAGGAGCCCGAGGTGGTCACGGTGCGCGTGACGCGCCATGGTCCGATCATGAACGACGTAGCAGGTGGCACAGAGGAGGACTGGTCGTTCGGCTGGCAGCCTCTGGCTCTGGCCTGGACAGCACTTGAGCCCTGCACACTGATGCGCAGTGTGTGGATGCTCGATCAAGCCAGCAACTGGGAGGAATTTCGCCAGGCGCTTTCGTACTGGGATGCCCCCAGCCAGAACTTTGTCTATGCCGATGTGGAGGGGAACATCGGCTACCAGGCACCTGGACGGATCCCCGTCCGCGCTGCCGGCGACGGTTCCATGCCCGTGCCAGGCTGGACAGGGGAGTTTGAATGGGAGGACGAGATTCCGTTTGATGACCTGCCCCGTGCCTTCAATCCAACCGAGGGCTACATCGCTACTGCGAACAATGCCGTCGTCAGCACCGAATTCCCCTATTTCCTCGCTGTCGATTGGGCGCCAGGCTACAGGGTACGCCGCATCGTAGACGTTCTCGAGTCCAGCGACTCGTTGACCCTGGCGGATATGCAGGCCCTTCACGGAGACAGCTACGGCGTTTGGGCGAGCGATGCCCTACCCTATTTGACCGCCTGGCAAACGGACGATCCGCGTTTGTCGGAAGCGCTGGAGCTCTTGCGGAGTTGGGACGGGCAGGCGACGCGCGACAGCGCTGCTACGGCTCTCTTCGAGGCAATGCGCTTGCACCTGATTGACTTGACGTTTGGTGACGAGCTGGGCGAGCAGCTTCTAGAACGGGCTCGAGGTTCTCTGATCGTGGCGTTGCTCGCGCAGTTGCCAGACGAGGCATCGCCGTGGTTTGACAACATCCATACCGGCCCGATTGAGGCCAGGGACGACGTGCTGCGCTTGGCTTTCGAGGCGGCCATCGTTGAGTTGGAAGAGTCACTCGGCCCGGAAATGTCCCAATGGCGCTGGGGGGAGCTGCACACAGCCACCTTTGAGAATCAGAGCTTGGGTCAGAGCGGGATCGGAATCATAGAGTCCGTTGTGAACCGGGGGCCGGTGGCTGTCGATGGGACCATCGCCACCGTCAACAACACGGGCTACCGGCCTAGTGCTCCATATGATGTGGCCGTTGTCCCTTCGTACCGCCAGATTGTGGACATGGCTGATTTTGCCAATTCTGTCTCAATGCACACGACGGGGCAGTCGGGCCATCCTTTCCACCAACACTACGATGATATGATCGATCCCTGGCGCAATATCGAGTACCATCCTATGCTCTGGGAGCGGGCAGCGGTGGAAGCGGCCGCGAAGGATACACTCGTGCTCCGTCCCGAGTAGCGACTGCTCCAAATCTGCTAGGACCACAATGGGGCGCGGGATCCCGGATCCCGCGCCCCCTGTTTCGCGCATCCGTCCTGCTATCGAATGACCTCAATGCCGCCCATATAGGGCTGGAGCACCTCGGGAACGCGGATCGTGCCGTCTCGTTGCTGGAAGTTCTCTATGACGGCTATCATCACCCGCGGCAGTGCAAGTCCGGATCCGTTGAGGGTATGGACGTACTGGGGTTTCGCGCCCGGTTCTGGGCGGAAGCGCACATTGGCCCGCCGTGCCTGAAAGTCTGTACAGTTTGAGATAGAGCTGACCTCGAGCCATTCCTCTGCACCGGGCGCCCACATCTCCAAATCGTACTTTTTGGCCGCTTGGAAGCCCAGATCGCCTGTACACATTTCTACTACCCGGTAGGCGATGTCCAACCCCTGGCAGACAGCTTCGGCGTCGCGCAGGAGGACCTCCAGCTCCTCATAGGATCTTTCAGGTTCGACGATCTTGTACATCTCTACCTTGTCGAATTGGTGTACCCGTTTTATGCCCCGTACATCACGCCCAGCCGACATCTTCTCGCGGCGAAAGCAAGCACTGTGGGCGACATAATTGATGGGCAAGCTGTCGGAGGCCAGGATCTCATCGCGGTGCAGGTTGGTCAGGGGGATCTCGGCCGTTCCTACAAGCCAATAATCCTCTTCGGCGTCGTGATAGATGTTGTCGGCAAACTTGGGAAGCTGGGCTGCGCCGACCATCATCTCACGACGCACCATGTACGGAGGATAGATTTCCGTGTATCCCTGGGCCAGATGGACATCGAGCATCCAGGTGATGAGGGCCCGCTGCAACCGCGCACCTAGCCCGCGCAGCACGTAGAATCGCGTGCCTGAGAGTTTGACACCCCGCTCAAAATCCAGAATCTCCAGCGCTGGACCCAGGTCCCAGTGCGGGACGGGCTCGAAATCGAAAGAGCGCGGTTCGCCTTCCTGCCGGATAAGGATATTGTACTCCTCGCCAGGACCAGCCGGTACATCCGCAGCCGGCAGGTTGGGGACCTGTAGCATTGCGTCGTATAGGTTCTCTTCCACCTGCTTGAGCTCTGCTTCTAGGCTTTTGATGCGGTCTCCCACGACGCGCATGGCATCGATCTTGGCCTGGCGCTCCTGCTGATCTTGGGACCGTCCGATCGCCTTGGAAACGGTGTTGCGTTCGGCGCGCAGAGCCTCTACGGCTGTCAATACCTCGCGCCGCTTGGCGTCCAGTTCCAGGATCTGATCGATGGGGGCCTCCGCGTTCAAAGCGACCATGGCATCCTTGACCATATCTGGTTTTTCGCGGATGATGTTGATGTCCAGCATCTGTCACCTCCGTGTATTCGTTGTCACAGTGTTCATACAAAAACGCTCCCTCTGAAAGGACGTGGGAGCGTCACGTGGTACCACCTTTCTTTACCGGTCTGCAGCAGCCACTGCAGGCGGCCTCTTGGCCCTGTATCGGGAGCACCCGGTCCAGCCTACTCGACCCCGTCTAAGACCTTTCGGTGGACAGCTCAGGAGGGGAGTTCGGCCAGCCTAGCTGTTGCATTCCCACCAGCAGCAACTCTCTGAAAGCTGGAGGTGGCCTACTTGTCTCCGTCAGCGCCTGACTATTCCATTGGGCGGGATTATAGCACAGGCGCCGTGCAATGTCAACTCGCACCGGCCCATGCTGGCCAAGAGGCAAGGCGGCTTATTGCAGTTTGGACACGCTCGGTGGGAGCCGTCAGGCTGATCCGCACGTATCCTTCCCCCCCTGGGCCAAAGAAAGACCCTGGTGCAAGGGCCACCCCGCTCTTTTCTAGCAACCTGCGCGCAAATGTCTCAGACGTAAGGCTATCGGGTACTCTGGTCCAAACATAGGGGGAGGCGCGTACCGCTGGCACCTCCAACCCCAACCGTTCCAGACCGGACAAGACCACGTCCAGCCGCTGTTTGTAGATTTGGTTGCGGTGTGCGATCCAGGTAGGTGGCGTAGCGAGGGCCACGGTGGCTGCGTTCTGCAGCGGCAGGAACATGCCCGAGTCGATATTGGATTTGACCTGGGCCAGTAGTTTCAAAGCGCCACTATGGCCTACGGCCATACCGGCGCGCCAGCCAGCCATGCTGAAGGTTTTGGACAATGAGTTAAACTCAACGACTGTCTCTACAGCACCGGGTACCTGCAGAATGCTGGGGGGGCTGTAGCCGTTGTACGCCAGATCACAATAGGGGGCGTCGTGGCACAGCAAGATGCCGTGGCGCCGCGCAAAAGCCACAGCCTCGGCCAGGAATTCCAGGCCGACCGTGCCCGCCGTAGGATTGTTGGGGTAATTGAGCCACATCATCACGGCGCGGCGGGCGACCGTGTCTGGGATTGCCCGCAAATCGGGCAAGAACCCTCGCTCAGCGAGCAATGGCATCTGGTACACGGTGGCCCCGGCCAGGACAGCGCCAGCGGCATAGGGAGCATACCCCGGGTCGGGCACAAGCACCAGATCCTCTGGATCGAGGCAGGCAAGGGACAAGTTGATAATACCCTCTTTCGACCCCAGGAGCGGCACGACTTGGCAGGTTGGATCGAGGGTCACTCCAAATCGCCGCTCATAGTAGCTCGCAACCGCTTCCCGCAATGCGGGCAACCCTCGATAGCCGGCATAGCCATGATGGCTCGGCTCGTTGGCAGCCTGGCACAAGGCGTCGATCACCGCGTCGGGCGGCGGCAGGTCGGGATTGCCGATATCTAGCCGGATAACGTCCAAGCCTTGCTGGCGAGCCGCGTCTACGCGCTCGGCCCAACGGGCAAAGGGATAGTCAGCCACTTGCGCCAATCGCTTGGCTCGTTTCATCGTCGGTCGTCCCTGCCAGACTCCCGGATATCGTCCAAATGATCGGCTAGGGCGCCGAGCCCCAGCAGGTAGCTACGCCATCCAAACCCGGCAATCTGGCCGATACAGACCGGGGCGATGAGCGACTGATGACGAAACGCCTCGCGGGCATGGACGTTGGA
>JASFOV010000359.1:0-5390 GCA_050116355.1 Anaerolineae bacterium | reverse complement strand
GTTGTCGAGTATTACGATCCAGCCGATGCACAGGCCCGGGACCGGGCTGCAGAGCGATTCGAGGCAGAGGCTCGTACGCTGGGCGAACTCAAGCATCCGGGGATCCCTGATCTCTACGCCTATTTCTCCGAAGGTGGACACAATTACCTGGTCATGGAGTATATCGAGGGCCTGGATCTGCGCAGCGCTCTGACCCGTGAAGATGACGCCTCCGGCCAGTTGGTGCCCGGCAATCGTCTGCCCACCGACGAGGTTCTGCGCTATGTGGGCCAAATCTGCGAGGTGTTGGAGTATCTAGCCCGCCGCCAACCGCCGGTGGTCCACAACGACATCAAGCCGGGCAATATCATTGTTGACCAACACAGCGGGCGAGCGGTGTTGGTCGATTTCGGGACGGCCAAAACCCGCTACCTGCGGCCGGGGGGGCGACCGGATCGGGCCAACGAGAGCATCTACGGCACGGTGGGCTATGCGGCGCCGGAGCTGTATCGCGGCCACTCGGAGCCCCGGTCCGACGTCTACTCGCTGGCGGCGACGGCCTACCACCTGCTGACCGACGACGATCCACGGGATCACCCGGCCCACTATCCAGAATTGGATACACTGCCAGCAGACCTGGAGGAGATGCTCCAGGCAGCCTTGGCCCCTGAAATCGCGGACCGGCCCTCAGCGGCCGAGTTCCGCCAGCAGGTGGAGGGCTATTTAGCCGGCGAGAGCGCTCCGTTGCGGGTGCTGACCTTCCCCGGCGGGGAGGCGGCCGGCACCCGAGATGAGCTGCTGGCACTGGCGGTGACGCACTGGCGGTACGCAGCCGGAATCCTGCAGGATGGAACCATGGCCCGTTGGTTGCGGCGGGTTCTGCACGACCATTCCGCGGCCCAGGCGGCTGAGGAGGCGGTCAAGCAGTGGCCGCAAGACCCCGATGCGGCCCTGGATACGCTCCTGCGCCGGCTCCAGCCTTCACTGCTGCCCGCGGCGGCGATGGAATTGCGCACGTCGAGCATCCGCCTGCCGGGGGTCAGCCCGGGGCAACGCATCCGGCAGGCGATCGAGGTTGTCAACCGGGGCCCAGGGGTTCTCCGCTGTGAGGTGCTGAGCACCCAGCCATGGGTCAAGGTAAGCCCGACCTTTGTCTGCCCGCCGGGCCAGGTGTGCGCGGTGCCCATCGAGATCGATGCGGGAGGCCTGGTTGTTGGCGAATCCCATCTGGCGGCGGTGACCTTGACCCCGGCTGACGGCGACCCAGAGGTGGTGCCGGTCCAGATCGGCGTGACCAGCAACCGGGCGACACCGGCACGGAGCGCCGCGCAGGCGCGAACACCAATGATCGCCGTCACGCCGGAGCAGATCGATTTGGGGACGGTGGAAGCGGGCGATCTGAGCACCCAGCGCGCCCGCCTGACGGTGAGAAACACCGGCGGCGCCGTGGCCCGGGTGCGGGTAGAGGGCGCGCCCAAATGGCTGTTGATCAAGCCGGAATCGTTCAGTGTGCAGCCGGGCGGCCAGCAGGCCGTCGAGCTGGTAGGTCGGGTGGACAAGGTCCGCGGGCGCAAGCAGCACGTGAAGTTGACCCTGGCTGTGGAGGGGGGTCGCAATCGCCAGGTCGAGGTCCGGCTGCGGATCAAGGGCCGGGGTCTGTTTGGATGGTGAGGGTCTGATGAGGTATTGGCTTTCGGTTGCCGGCCTGACAGATGTGGGCCGGGAGCGCGAACTGAACGAAGACCTATTCTACTACCGGGTGGTGCAATCGTCGGACGAGGGCCCGCTGGGCCTGTTTGTCGTGGCCGACGGCATGGGCGGGCACTTGGCCGGCGAGGTGGCCAGCCAATGGGCGGTGAGTACGCTCAAGCGCGAATTGGCGCCCCTGTTCCGTCCCCAAGATCCGTCGGTCACCCGGCGCTTGGACGCGGAAGCGCTGGCTGCCGTGGGCAGCGGCGCTACGGTGCGGCTGGAAGAAACGGACCTATCGCGGTTGTTGCAACATGCTCTGGAGCGGGCCAACCAGGTGCTGCTGGGCTATGCGCGGCGGCACCGTGAAGAGGCGGGCGACCTGGGCTCGACCGTCACCCTGGCCGTGGTGGAGGATACGCGACTCACCGTGGCCAACATTGGCGATAGCCGGGCCTATCTATGGCGGGATGGTCGCCTGCAGCAACTGACCGAGGATCACTCGGTGCCGGGGGCGTTGCTCAAGCAGGGGCGCATCACCCAAGAAGAGGCGCACCAACACCCGCACCGCAATGTGCTGTACCGTTGCTTGGGGCTGAAGCCCTCGGTTGAAGTCGACATCTATCCAGCGCAGGAGTTGCAGGCCGGTGATACCATCCTGCTCTGTTCGGACGGGCTGTGGGACATGGTCTATCCGGAAGAGCGGCTGGCGGCCTTTGTGGCTGCGGAATCCAGCCCGCTGTCCGTCTGCAGGAACCTAGTCGTAGCGGCGAACGAGGCCGGTGGCGAGGACAATATCACCGTCGTGCTGGTCCGTGTGGAGGGTCGCGATGCCTAATTGTCCGCAGTGTGGCGCGCCAGCCAAGGCCGAGTCACGCTACTGCACCAAGTGCGGTGTGCGGTTGGCGGCCGCCGGCTTACCGGATGAAGGGCTTACCAAGCCGTTGCCGGTGGGCACGCCACTGCAGGGCGGGCGCTACCAGGTGATTGGCCAGTTGGGTCAAGGCGGCATGGGCGCGGTTTATTTGGCGCGCGACATGGAGCTGTTTGGCCGCTTGTGCGTGGTCAAGCAGATGCGGCCCTTTTTCGCCAGCCAGAGCGAACGTCGCAAGGCCGAGGAGGACTTTCAGCGCGAGGCAGAGGTGCTGGCCCGCCTGAACCACCCTGGGCATCCCCGCATCCCGGAGGTGTATGGCTATTTCGTCGAGGGCGTCGACCAATTTCTGGTGATGAAGTACATTGAAGGCGAGAGCCTGGAGCGGCGCCTGGAGCGCTTGCAACGGCCGCTGTCCGAAGTAGAGGTCATCCGCAGCGCGCAAGAGGTGGCCAATGCGCTGGTCTACCTGCACAGCCGCCGCCCCCAGCCGGTCATCCACCGCGACATCAAGCCGGCGAATATCATCGTCGACCCGGAGGACCGGATCTGGCTGGTGGACTTTGGGCTGGCCCGGGCGGCGGTCAGCGAAGGCGCGCGGGTGATGGTGGCTGGGGGTAAAACCGTGGCGGCCGGCACGCCGGGTTACACGCCCTTGGAGCAGTGGCACATGCAACCGACGGCCAAGTCGGATATTTATGCCCTGGGGGCGACGCTGCACCACCTGCTGACCGGCAGCGACCCGCGCGATCGGTTTACGTCCTTTGCCGAATTGGACCTGGAGTTGCTGCGCTCCTTTTCGACGTTCCAGCCCCTGTCGGAGGTGCGGCCCGACATCAGCCCGGCCATGTCGAACCTGGTGGCCCGTTGTTTGGAGCCCGATGCCCGACGCCGTCCCTCGGCGCAGCAGCTCGAGATCGAACTGGGGCGTCTGGCGCCGACGGGCAGCCGCTTCTTTGACACGGTCAAACGTTGGAGCCCGACCCTGGGGGAGATGCTGGGCACGGCCCTGGCCTCCTTTGTGCGCATGGTGTTCGGGCGACCGGCACCGAAGCCGGACCGGTCCGCCTCAAAAGGGGTTTCTACGGGCAAGCAGGCTGGCAGCCAGCGGCCGGCCATCCCCTGCCTGTACTGCCGGGGCGAGGGCGTTACGCGGGGTGGACGGCCGTGTCCCATCTGCCGCGGCACGGGGTATTGGTAGGGGTGCGCGAGCAGGGGGACCTCGGCGGCTCCCATGATCTTGTAGCCGTCTGACAGGAAGGCCTACGGCAGGGGGATGGGCTGTTCCCGATGCCCGATGTGTTTTTTTCGAGAAACAGTACCGGTACATGGGATCGAAGGCGGCGACGGGTTGGTAAGGTGCAAAGGACCGGTGACGGGTTCCCGTGGATCCTATTGTACCACGGGAGTGCGGGTTTCTAAATCACAAGATTCAGTCGAGAGTAATCCGCATTCCCGGGGCAACCACGGGGGGTTGCCCCTACGTCCCGGCCTGTCAAGCCGATGATGTGGCCAAGAGACCCGAAGGGATTCGGAATCCCTTCGGGTCTTGAGGTTTGGACGGGGAAGAAATCTGCGGCGTGCTGGCAAGTGATGATTGGAAGCAGTTCAATTTCTGTAGAATGCTTCGGGCTGTAGGCCATTAGCCTCCGCCTGTAGGCGCTGTCAATGACCAGCTAGTCATCAAGTCTGGATTGACAATGACTTCTCCCGTGGAGTGCAGTGTATACTCACCAGGCGGAGCATATTGAACCATTGAGATGTCGGGAGGGAGCTTGTGCTCCGAACCATCCTTGAGCTTGATGACAATTCCTTCGGCTAGGCTCACCCTGATTGATTCACCGTACATCTGAGATTGTTTCACAAGCGTTCTGGTACCGTCATCTAGAAGCTCATATTCACGTACGCCGGCCAGTATTGTCTTGCCGACCAAATCCTCCCCTCTGGAGTCCATCAATTCTTTCAAATACTCTTGGTCATACGAGTACTCGAAATCCCATTCCTTGCCTACGATTGAGTCAAAATGGGGTGCCGTATTGGCCTCCCACTGCGAATCTTCAAGATTGTCGGTCAAATCGAGACGCCACGAGACCAAGAAATCAGGGTTGACTACCTTCTCCTTCGTTGCTTCGAGAACGTATGTGCCTCGTGGGGCAGGGACTAGAGCCTTGTACTGAATGGGAAAGCGCCCTTTCTCCACCAGTGTTTGGAGCATCATCAATCCATCTTCAAAACCAGCAATCTCGCCAAAATCCTGACTGCGTCTATAAGGCTGTCCCTCGTAGAACTGATACAGGCCAACAATGGCCTTCTTGCCAATGAAAGCAGTAAGGCGTGACACATCAAGTTGGTCTTTGATCTGCTGAAGTGTTGGCATGTCAAACCCTCCATCATTTCCGAATGTGAGCGACCAAAGTTCAATTCTGCAAGATCGGACACCAATGACAAAACCTCGTCAATCTCTGGTGCGAGCGGACCCGCCTCTCACAGTCCGCGAGAAGCTGGATACAGCCACGAGGGTCCAGACAACGATCCCGGCGGATGCCAGCAGGCGGAGGAGATCTGGCCAGGAGGACTCCCAGATCCAAAGCCCGACCATGATGGGCAGAAAAAACACCCAGACGATGATCTCCACCACCAAGGGCAACGCCCGCACCCAATCCCAGATCAAGTCCAGCCACGCAGGGTTCACAACTAGGGCCACAGCGAAGCCGGCCCATAGTATGACAAAGATCACGAGGGCGTAGGTGCTGAGTACTCGGGGAACAGTAGCGTTCCAGAATGAAGAGTCTTGCATGGTCACCCTCCCAGACATATGAGGTTGCCAATCCCAGCAGAGACGTGCCCG
>JASFOV010000358.1:0-5404 GCA_050116355.1 Anaerolineae bacterium | reverse complement strand
ATGAGCTGGCGCGAAACGGAGCCCAAGCTGGTAAAGCTAGCCGAACCGCCGCTCTAGAGGCCGAATTGTTTGGCGTCCAGCACGAGACGTGGTATACTTTGATTGACAATGCCCGAAACCGAAAAGGGGAGGCCGATGAATCTTGGAGTCTGGGCCGATATATCCTTACTCTGGTTGATCTTTTTGACCTTTGTGGCCGTTCTGCCCATCGCCGTGATCTTGTTTTTCATGATCCAAGGCATGCGCCGCTTGCGGCAGCTCCTCTTGCAGTACCTACCCATCGCCCAGGAGAAAGCCGCATTGGTAGCTACCACAACCGACCAAGTAGGTCACCAGGTGGTCAGCCCCCTCATTGACGCTAGGGCCCGGGCTGCACAGGTCAATTGCGTGTTGAAGGCATTCTTTAGGAGGAAGACAACATGAATACCCAACAAAAGAGCATACTATTTGGCAGCATCTTAGGCGCCTTGTTGGGCGCGGCGGGCGGCTATCTATTCAGCCGTGGTTTGGACATGCCCCGCCCCGAAGAGGAAAACGGATTCTCTCTACGCTCCATCCCGCCCGGCCAGATGGTCGCCATTCTCATCGCCATCATGGGCGTCCTGCGCGGCATCGCTGAGCTGGGCGAGGAGATTTAGGCGCATTCCCTCTCGTAGGCCCACAGCAGTGCTCTGTCGCCTTCACATCTGGCCTGTTAGGGCCCTATAGAGGGACCGAGGTTGACATCGCCGTCCTTCCTCATTATAATCCTGCTAGGCAGTGTCCCATTGGCGCGGCGCTGACCGGTGAGTATGCAAGGAGGCATCAGCGTGTACGAAATCTTGGCCAGAGAAGACCTGGCCCCCGTTACTAAATTGTTTGACGTCCATGCCCCAGCTGTCGCGCACAAAGCGCAGGCAGGCCAATTCGTCATCGTGCGTATCGACGAAGAAGGCGAGCGGATTCCCCTGACCATCGCCGACTATGATCGGGAGCGTGGTTCCATCACCATTGTCTTCCAAGAAGTGGGCAAAACGACTATGCAGATGGGCACTATGCAGGTCGGCGACCATTTCGCCAGCTTCACTGGCCCGCTAGGTCTCCCCAGCGAGATCGAGGATTTTGGCACCGTGCTCTGCGTTGGCGGTGGTGTGGGTATCGCTCCCATCTATCCCATCGCCCGCGACCTAAAGGCAGCCGGCAACACCGTCCTCTCCATCATTGGCGCCCGAAACAAGGACCTGCTCTTTTGGGAAGAGAAGATGCGAGCGGTGAGTGATGAGTTGATCGTCTGCACCGACGACGGCTCCTACGGACGCAAAGCCCTGGTCACCATCCCCATGAAAGAGCTATTGGAGTCCGAACGTCCCATCGACCATATTTGGGCCATCGGCCCTGCGATCATGATGAAATTCTGTGCTCTGACGTCGCAGCCCTTTCGTGTACCCATGGTCGTCAGCCTGAATTCGATCATGGTCGACGGGACGGGGATGTGTGGCGCGTGCCGTGTAGAAGTGGGTGGACAGACACGCTTCGTGTGTGTGGATGGCCCCGAATTCGACGGACACGAGGTAGACTGGGATCAGCTCCTAGCCCGCCAGCGCATCTATCCGGAGCAAGAGAAGCTGGCAATCGAAAAGTGGCAGCACGAATGCCAGTGTGAGGAATAGGCCTGCTGCGCCGCTGGTAAGGAGATATCAATGTCGCAAGCGATCAAAGACATGCCCAAGCACGAACGGATGAAACTCCCTCGCCAGGAGATGCCGGTTCAGGATCCAGAAGACCGGCGAGCGAATTATGACGAAGTAGCATTGGGCTATCCCGAAGACACAGCTCTGCTGGAAGCACTTCGTTGCTTGCAGTGCAAGCGACCCAAATGCGTCCAAGGCTGTCCAGTAGGGGTCGACATTCCCACCTTCATCGAGCGCCTGAAAGAAGGCGACATGCCGGGGGCGGTACGATCCCTCAAGGGCGACAATAACCTACCGGCTATCTGCGGCCGTGTCTGCCCTCAGGAGACCCAATGTGAGGCGCTGTGTGTACTAGGCAAGAAACACGAACCGGTGGCCATTGGCCGGCTGGAGCGATATGTAGCCGACTGGGATCTGGCCCATCCATCACCTCCGCCCGAGGTACCGCACTCGTCCGGCAAGAAGGTCGCTGTCATCGGCTGCGGTCCGGCGGGACTGACCTGCGCCGGTGACCTGGCCCGCTACGGTCACAGCGTCACCATCTTTGAGTCACTCCACGCCCCAGGCGGTGTGCTGATCTATGGTATCCCCGAGTTCCGCCTGCCCAAACACGTCGTCCACGCCGAGGTTGACTATGTCCGCAGTTTGGGTGTTGAGGTCCGCCTCAATGCGGTCGTGGGCAAGACGTTCACCCTGAATGAACTACTGGAAGAGCAGGGCTACGAAGCCATCTTTCTCGGGACGGGGGCGGGTCTGCCGATGTTCATGCACATTCCCGGTGAAAACTATAACGGTGTGTACTCAGCCAACGAGTTCCTGACCCGCGTCAATTTGATGAAAGCGTACCTATTCCCCGAATGGGATACCCCCGTCAAGGCCGGCCACAAGGTGGCGGTGATCGGGGCCGGCAATGTGGCCATGGATTCGGCACGCTCCGCCCTACGATTGGGCGCTGACGAGGTGCACATCGTCTACCGCCGCTCTGCCGAGGAGGTCCCTGCCCGCGCCGAAGAGGTACACCATGCAGAGGAAGAGGGCATCATCTTTGACTTCTTGACCAACCCGGTCGAGATCTATGGCAACGACAAGGGGTGGGTCCGGGGTATGCGCTGTATCCGCATGAAACTGGGCGAGCCGGATGCCAGTGGGCGGCGCCGGCCCCTGCCCATCGAAGGCTCCGAGTTCGACATGGACGTCGACATGGTCATCATGGCCCTCGGCACGCGACCCAATCCCCTCGTCTTTACCGACTCGGGTGGCTTGGAACGAACCAAGTGGGGCACGGTCGTGGCCGATGAGGAGACAGGCAAGACCACCAAAGACCGCGTGTGGGCCGGCGGCGACATCGTGACCGGCGCTGCTACTGTTATTTCAGCCATGGGTGCCGGCAAGCGCTCTGCAGCTGATATTGACCGTTTTCTACGTGGCGAGGCCGTGCCTGAGGCCGACGCTGAAGCGGTAGCCGCTGCGGGCTGAACCATCGATCCGCAGAAACGCAAGACCCCGAATCGGCTTTCAAGCCTTGCAAAGGGTTGGACGACTACGGTCTTTCCCTCTGCAAGGCTTCAGTACAATGGGCCAACCCGAACCGTTTTATGAGCAGCCTGACACGCAATTACCTGATCAATGTGGGCAAACTGGTACGGAATGATCGACTATTGCGCCCGGTGGCGGTCGCCTATTATGCCACCACACAGTGCAATCTCAACTGCGCCTACTGCGAGGACTTTGGCCAGCGACGCAACAATGACGCCACCCCGCCTCTGCCAGCAGAGGATGCCCTGCGCGTTCTGCGCACCATCCGTAGTGGCACCGACCATCTGATCCTGACGGGTGGCGATCCCCTACTATATCCCCATATCGTACCCTTGGCGCTTCGCGCCCGGCGAGAGCTCAAGTTCCGCCATATCACCCTCCAGACCAACGGCCTGCTATTGCCCCAGTGCGAAGAACTATTGGCGGTTATCGATCGCCTGGTCATCAGCCTCGATTCGACCGACCCCGTACTCTGGAGTTCCATCACGGGTGTTCCTGTGGGGGTTGTCGCCGCTATCCTCGACAATGTGCGGGTCTATGCCGGTCGGCAACGCGAGTTTGGCTACCAGCTGGTGGCCAACTGTGTGATCTCACCAGAGACACTGCCTGGCGCGCGGCAGGTCCTGGACTTTTGCGCCCAGAACGAGATCCTCATCTCTGTCTCGCCACAGAGCGTGAACAACTGGCCACGCTACGAACTGCTTGTCTCCGAAAACTATCAGTCCTTCCTGAGGGAACTGATCGCTCGCAAACGCAGTGGAGCGCCGATTCTGGGCAGCACCGCGTATCTGCGCACCTTGCTCGACCTGCGCTCTTTTTCCTGCTATCCACTGCTGGTGCCCCGCGTCCTGCCGGATGGCGCCTTGATCTACCCCTGCCGGCCCATCGAAAAGGCCGACAATGGACAGGGCGGGCGCTCTGTGAACTTGCTAGAAGCCGGATCGTGGACCCGGGCGCTGCGCGCTGCCGCAGAGAGGTATGGCCTCCCGCCTCGTGTATGCACCAGTTGCTTCCAACAATGCTACATCGAGCCTTCTCTGATGCAAGCTCGATCGCTGTCGTGGGCCGGCGAATGGCTGCGCCACCGAGCCAGCCGCCATGGCCGCCTGGCCAGCTTTGCACCGGGATAGGTACCAGGCTTCGTGATCACCCTTTTTGGTGCGACAGGATACACGGGTCAACGAGTGGCTTGGGCGCTCGCCCAGCGAGATCAACCATTCCGGCTGGCTGGTCGGTCTCCCAACAAACTGGAGCGTCTCGCTGCTTCTCTACCCCAGCCGCCCGTCTGGCTGGTCGCTGATGCTACCCAGCCCAATACCCTGTCGCCCTTGTTCGAGGATACGACGGTATTGGTCAACTGTGCCGGTCCCTTCACCGACTTGGGCGAACCGGTACTCGCTCAGGCGGCGCTGAGCGGCGTCCATTATCTGGACACCACCAACGAATTGGGGTACGTCTATCGCATGCAAGGCTACGATCCGCTGGCCCAGCGCAGCAGGTGTGCCTTGGTCCCAAGTTGTGGTTTTGAGGTTGCCCTTGCCGACTGCGCGGCGGCTGTGCTGGCCAAGCTCTTGGCTGCCAGCGAGGGACAGGCTCTGGACCAGATCGACGTCTTCTATGATATCCACGGCCGGGGCAGCAGTCTGGGCAGCCGTCGCTCGGCTGTGCGGGCACTGGCGACCTCGTGGTTAGGCTACCGACAGGGGCAGTGGCAGCCCACTACTCCCTGTCGGGAGGGAGGCCGAGTTCAGCTGCCCCACGGCCCACGTCCGATCTTGTCTTTCCCCAGTAGCGAGATTGTGACCGTGCCCCACCACCTAGCCGTCCACCAAGTGAAAACCTGGACCACCGTATCGTGGCACGCGCTATCCTGGGCGCCACTCGTGCTCCCGGTCTTTGCCTGGTTGGTCCGCGGCCCGGTAGGACGCCTCGTCGAAGTGGCCGTGACCCGCATCTCCCCCCCACCACAGAGGGGACTGCGCAGCGCCGATCCCTTTGTCATCCGGATTGAAGCCCACCGGGCAGATGAACAGCAAGCCCTGATCCTAACCGGCAAGGGCGTGTATGATCTGACGGCCGAGATCGTCGCCTATGCCGCCAACCAGATGGCGCAACCCAGCTACGGGAAGGCGGGCGTGCTGCCGCCCGCTAGAGCTCTCGATCCACAGGCATTGCTCGATGAGGCCGTCGCCCATTGG